>NZ_JAHBDB010000004.1:0-126766 GCF_019956105.1 Pseudomonas sp. BF-RE-25 | reverse complement strand
GCCTGGAGCTTCGCATCAACCGTCAGGGCCCCATCGCCAGCAAGCCGGCTCCTACAACGGGGTGTGTTTCAAGTGTTGAGTTCCGGCCGATTCCGAAATTGCTCCAGCGCTTCGGGATTGGCCAGCGCATCGGTGTTTTTCACCGGCTGGCCATGCACCACATTCCTTACCGCCAACTCGACCACTTTGCCGCTGATGGTGCGCGGAATATCCGTTACCGCGACAATCTTCGCCGGTACGTGCCGTGGCGTGGTGTTGGCGCGGATGACCTGGCGAATCTGCTGTTGCAGCGCCTCGTCCAGTTCGACCCCCTCGACCAGCCGCACGAACAGCACCACCCGCACGTCGTCTTGCCATTGCTGACCGATGGCCACGCTGTCGGTGACTTGCGGGACTTTCTCCACCTGACGGTAAATCTCCGCCGTGCCGATGCGCACGCCGCCGGGGTTGAGCACCGCGTCCGAGCGCCCGTGAATCATCATCGCGCCGTGAGCCAATTGTTCGGCGTAGTCGCCCTGGGCCCAGACGCCGGGGAACAGGCTGAAATAAGACGCGCGCAGTTTTTCCCCGGTCGGGTCGTTCCACAGGCCGACGGGCATGGCCGGAAAGTGTCGGGTGCAGACCAGTTCACCTTTTTCGCCAATGACCGCGCGGCCGGCATCATTCCAGACTTCGACCGCCATCCCCAGGCTCTTGCCCTGGATTTCGCCGCGACGCACCGCCAGCAATGGATTGCCGTTCACGAAGCAAGAAACGATGTCGGTGCCACCGGACATCGACGCCAGGCACAGGTCGGCCTTGAGGTCACGGTAGACGTAGTCGTAGCTTTGTGGCGATAGCGCCGAGCCGGTGCACAACAGGGTTTTCAGCGTGCCGAGATCATGGCTTTGCCGAGGCTTCACGCCGTTGCTTTCCAGGGTCGCGAGGTACTTGGGACTGGTGCCGAACACGCTGATGCGCTCGTCGTCGATCAGGTCGATCAAGCGTTCCGGGCCGGGATGAAATGGCGAGCCGTCGTACAGCACCACGGCGCTGCCGACGGCCAGGGCCGACACCAGCCAGTTCCACATCATCCAGCCGCAAGTGGTGTAGTAAAACAAGCGGTCGCCGGGCCCGAGGTCGCAATGCAGGCCGTGTTCCTTGACGTGTTGCAACAGCACGCCACCGGTGCTGTGGATGATGCATTTGGGCACGCCGGTGGTGCCGCTGGAATAGAGGATGTACAGCGGATGGGCGAAAGGCACGGCAACGAAATCCGGCTCGCCGCCCGGTTCGTAGAACGCATCCCAAAGCGTCACGCCCGCGTGGGTGCGGAAGTCATTGATGTGCGCCTGGGGTCGTGCGTAAGGCACCACGATCAGCTGTTGCAGCGACGGCAGGCGTTCAAGGATTTCGTTGACCTTGGCGCTTTGGTCGATGTCTTTGCCGGCATAACGGTAACCGGCGCAGGTGATCAGCACTTTCGGTTCTATCTGGCCGAAGCGGTCGATGACGCCCTGGGTGCCGAAGTCCGGCGACGAACAGGACCAGATCGCCCCGAGGCTGGTGGTGGCGAGCATGGCGACCAGGGTTTGCCAGGTGTTCGGCATGCACGCGGCGACGCGGTCGCCAAGGCCGACGCCGACGGCGATCAAGCTGTTTTGAAAACCGGCGACATGCTCGGCCAGTTCGGCCCAGGTCAGTTGTTCGCGCTGGCCGTTTTCGCCAATCGCAATCACGGCGACGGCATCGTCACGACGGCGCAGCAAGTGTTCGGCAAAGTTCAGGGTGGCGCCGGGAAACCACTGGGCGCTGGGCATGTGATCGCCTTCGATCAGCACGGCGTCCGGTTGCGTGTGGAAACGGATGTCGAAGAAATCGACGATGGCTTGCCAGAAATCGACCCGTTGATCGATGGACCATTGGTGCAGGGCGGCGTAGTCGGCAATGTCGAGGTGGTGGCGCTGATTGATGGCGCGCCGGAAGGCATCCATGCGGGTCTTGGCGATGCGTTTGGCGTCAGGTTGCCAGAGGATGTCGGACATTTTTTGCCTCTTCTTTTTCTATTTCGAGATCCAATCGCCGGCAAGCCGGCTCCTACAGGTCATGCGTCGATCATGAAAACACCGATAACCTGTGGGAGCTGGCTTGCCAGCGATGAACGATAACGCGGTCTATCGCCCAATCACTGCGCCAACCATCCACCATCTATATTCCACGCCGCGCCCCGCACTTGGCTACCGGCCTCACTGCACAAAAACAGCACCAGTTCACCCAGCTGAGGCGGCGTAACGAACTCCAGAGACGGCTGCTTCTCGGCCAGCAAATCGTGCTGCGCCTGCTGCGGATCAACCCCTTTGGCGATGCGGTCGTCAATCTGCTTCTGCACCAACGGCGTCAACACCCAGCCTGGGCAGATTGCGTTGCAGGTGACGTTGGTCGTGGCGGTTTCCAGGCCGACCACCTTGGTCAAACCGATCACCCCATGCTTGGCCGCGACGTAAGCCGCTTTGCCCACCGAACCGACCTGGCCATGCACCGAAGCGATATTGATAACCCGCCCCCAACCCTGGGCGCGCATGCCTGGCAGGCTCAAACGGGTGCTGTGAAACACCGACGACAGGTTGATCGCAATGATCGAATCCCAGCGCTCCACGGGGAAATCTTCCACCGACGCCACGTGCTGAATGCCGGCGTTGTTGACCAGAATGTCCACGCCGCCGAACTCGCGCTCGGCGTAGGCGATCATGTCGGCAATCTGCGTCGGATCGCTGACATCGGCGGGGTGATGACCGACCTTGCCGCCAAACTGTTCAACCTCGGCAATCACTGTGGAGGCATCGCCGAAACCATTGAGAATCAGGTTGGCGCCAGCCTTGGCCAGGCTGAGGGCGATGCCCAGGCCGATGCCGCTGGTGGAGCCGGTGACCAGTGCGGTCTTGCCTGAAAGAGTCGTCATGAATACCTCACACAATGCCAGTGGCGTAGAAAGTACCGATCACCACAAAAACCGCCAGGGTCTTGATCAGCGTAATACAGAAAATGTCTTTGTAGGCTTCGCGGTGGGTCAGGCCGGTCACCGCCAGCAAGGTGATGACCGCGCCGTTATGCGGCAGGGTGTCCATGCCGCCACTGGCCATCGCGGCGACGCGGTGCAGCACTTCCAGGGGAATGTTGGCCGCATGGGCCGCAGCGATGAAGTCATTGGCCATGGCCGCCAGCGCAATGCTCATGCCGCCTGATGCGGAGCCGGTGATACCGGCCAGCAGGGTCACGGTGATCGCTTCGTTGACCAGCGGGTTGGGAATGCTTTTGAGCCAGTCGGCCAGCACCAGAAAGCCTGGCAAGGACGCGATCACCGCGCCAAAACCGTATTCGGACGCCGTGTTCATTGCTGCCAGCAATGAACCGCTGACTGCACTTCTGCTGCCTTCAGCCAACTTGCCGCGAATCGCCTGGAAGCCGAACACCAACACCATGATGATGCCGACCAGCAAGGCAGCCTGAACTGCCCAGATCGCCGTGAGTTTGGCGACATCGGTGGTTACCGGTGCGGCCATGCCCGGCAGCGCGAGGCTGTGGGTCTTGCCGTACCACTGGGGAATCCACTGGGTAAACAACAGGTTCATGATGCCGACGGCCAGCAGCGGCGACAGCGCGATCCACGGATTGGGAAGTTTGATGTCGGCAGCGGTTTCCGGCTCGTTGCGCAGGTCGGTGCCGTAGCCTTCACCCGAAATCTGAGCCTTGTTACGCTGGCGCTGCAGAAACGCCATGCCGGCGCAGACCACGAAGATTGCGCCGATCAAACCCAGCCACGGCGCCGCCCACGCGGTGGTGTTGAAGAAGGTGCTGGGGATGATGTTCTGGATTTGCGGAGTGCCGGGCAGGGCGTCCATGGTGAACGAAAAGGCGCCGAGGGCGATGGTCGCCGGGATCAGGCGCTTGGGAATATTGCTCTGGCGGAACATCTCGGCCGCGAACGGGTAGACCGCAAACACCACCACAAACAGCGACACGCCGCCGTAAGTGAGCAGGGCGCAAACCAGCACGATCACCAGCATCGCCTGACGGGTGCCGAGCAGGCGAATCGCCGCCGCAACGATGGAACGCGAAAAACCCGACAACTCGATCAACTTGCCGAACACCGCGCCAAGCAGGAACACCGGGAAATACAGTTTGATGAAGCCGACCATTTTCTCCATGAACACCCCGGTGAAAGCAGGGGCGACGGCGGAAGGGTCGGTGAGCAGAACGGCGCCGAGGGCGGCAATCGGGGCAAAAAGGATAACGCTGTAGCCACGGTAGGCCGCGAGCATCAGCAGCGCGAGGGCTGCCAAGGCAATGATCACACTCATGGTGTGTCTCCTGGATTGTTATTTTTGTGGGGTGAAACGTTGTGAGGGAGGGCTTTAGCGAGATTTGTGCCAAGGTGGCAACATATTGAAATATAAGGATATTTGTTGGTTTTTTAGAGATAGATGAGAGTGTTTGTCTCTGTTTTGAGATTTTTTGTGATGTTGAGGGCCTCATCGCCGGCAAGCCGGCTCCTACAGGAGATCGTATTCACAACACGCACCCTGTAGGAGCCGGCTTGCCGGCGATGAGCGCGCAGCGCTCCGAGGGAGTATCTAACAATGGAGATGCATGTCTCCTTATTGAGACTCAGCAATCCCCAACGCCACCATCTTCTTGTACAACGTCGACCGCCCAAGCCCCAGCCGCGCCGCCGCCTCAATCACCTTCCCCCCGCATTGCGCGAGGGCTGATTCAATCAACTGCCGGTCAAACCGTTCACGCGCCTCACTGAACGTCTCGTGTGCCACCGACTCAACCTTCAAAGGTGCCACACGCTCCACCGGCGTAAACGTACCAATCGCCGCGCGGATATCGGTCGCATTCAGCATCAGATCGTCACTGAGCAATGCCGCCCGTTCCAGCACGTTGCGCAACTCGCGAATGTTCCCCGGCCAGGCGTGTCGGGCCAGCAACTCCAGCGCCTCGTGGTTCAGCTCGTGCTGACTGCGCAACTCCTCAAGGATGGCTTCACTGAGCGCCGGCAAATCATCGAGACGATCACGCAGCGGCGGCACCTGGATCGGCAGCACATTGAGGCGGTAATACAAGTCGGCGCGAAACTCGCCGCGTTTGATCGCCGCTTCAAGGTCGGTGGAGGTCGCGGCGATCACCCGCACATCGCTCTGAATCACTTCGTTGGACCCGACCGGTTCGAATTCCTTTTCCTGCAATACCCGCAGCAGCTTGCTTTGCAGCGGCAGCGGCATGTCGCCGATTTCATCGAGAAACAACGTGCCGCCCTGAGCAATCTGCAACTTGCCGACGCGGCCCTTGCGATCGGCGCCGGTAAACGCGCCGGGGGCAGTGCCGAAGAACTCGGCCTCAAGCAGCGCCTCTGGAATCGCTGCGCTGTTGATGCTGACGAAAGCCTTGTGCGCACGGGGTGATGCGCCATGAATCGCCTGCGCCAGCAGCTCTTTGCCGGTGCCGGTTTCGCCGAGCAGCAAAACCGGAGAGTCAGCACTGGCGCTGCGTCGGGCGCGGCGTTTGACTTCGAGGCTGGCCGCGCTGGTGCCGATAAAATGCGCGAAGTTGTACTTGGTCTGCCGCGCCCGCAGCAGCGAGCGGGTGGAGGCCAGCTCTTCCTGCATGCTCATGTAGCGTTTGAGCATCGGCGACAGGCTGCGCAACTCATCGAACAACGCAAAACCGATGGCGCCGATCACCACGCCGGCGTCGTCATGGATCGGCAGGCGCATCACCACCAATGGTTCTTTGGGAGTGTCCTGCATGTCGAGCAGAATCGGTCGGCCGGTGCGCACCACTTCCCGCAGCAGGCTGCCGGGGATCACACTTTCGCAGGCCTTGCCGATGGCCACTTCCGCCGATTCCAGACCGAAGCGTCGGGCATAACGTTCGTTCATCCAGACGATGTTCGCGTCGCGATCGACAATCACCGTGCCTTCGCTGGACTGCTCGATGATCTCGAACAGCGAACGGATCGCCAACAGACGAACGCGCTGGTAATCCTTGAGGCTTTCGGTGGTGTTCATAGTGCAGATCCTGGTTTTGATTTGCTTGGGCTGACGCCATCGCGAGCGGGCTCGCTCCCACATTGGAACGCGGTCAACTGTGGGAGTGAGCCCGCTCGCGATAGGGGCGACGCGATTTTATGCCTGTTGCAGATGCGCCGCCGCCAACAGCTCTTTGGTGTACGGATGCTGCGGTGAATCAAACACGTCGTGGCTGGCGCCGCTTTCCACCACTTTGCCGTCCTTGATCACAATCATGTCGTGGGCGAGGGCGCGCACCACCGCCAGGTCGTGGCTGATGAACAGGTACGTCAGGCCATGTTTTTCCTGAAGCTGGCGCAGCAGCGCGACCACTTGTTTCTGCACGGTGCGGTCCAGCGCCGAGGTCGGTTCGTCCAGCAGGATCAGCGCCGGTTTCAGCACCAGCGCCCTGGCGATGGCGATGCGTTGGCGCTGGCCGCCAGAGAATTCGTGGGGGTAGCGATGCCGGCTTTGCGGGTCGAGGCCGACTTCCTGCAGGGCCCGGATCACTTCGGCCTTGCATTCGTCCGCCGTCAACTGGCTGTGCACTTCCAGGCCTTCACTGATGATTTGTGCCACGGACATCCGTGGGCTGAGGCTGCCGAAAGGGTCCTGGAACACCACCTGCATTTTCTTGCGCCATGGCCGCAGTTGCTTTTGCGTCAGGCCGTCCAGCGCCTCGCCCTGAAAGCGAATGCTGCCTTCGGAGTCGAGCAGGCGCAGGATCGCCTGACCCAGTGTCGACTTGCCCGAACCGGACTCACCCACAATGCCCAATGTCTTGCCGCGCTGGACATTCAGGCTGATGCCGTCCACGGCATGCAAGTACGTTTTGCGCTGAAACAGCCCGCCACCGAGAGGGAAGCGCACGCAAAGATTGTCCACTTCCAGAACGTTCTCGCGCTCGTCACGGGGCAGCGCCTGGCCTTCCGGTTCGGCGTTCAGCAGTACGCAGCTGTAGGGATGTTTCGGCTCGGTGAACAGCGTTTCGCACGGCGCCTGTTCGACGATTTCCCCGGCCTTCATCACGCACACACGCTGAGCGATGCTGCGCACCAGATTGAGGTCATGGCTGATCAGCAGCAATGACATGCCGAGCCGCTGTTGCAGGGACTTGAGCAGGATCAGGATCTTGCGCTGCACCGTGACGTCGAGCGCAGTAGTGGGCTCGTCGGCGATCAGCAACTCCGGCTCGCAGGCCAGCGCCATGGCGATCATCACCCGTTGCCGCTGGCCGCCGGACAGTTGATGCGGATACGCCTTGAGCCGCTCTTTGGGCTTCTGGATGCCCACGAGGTGCAGCAGCTCCAGAATCCGCGCCTGCGCGGCTTTGCCGGTCAGGCCCTTGTGCAGCAGCAGGGTTTCGCCGATCTGCTTTTCAATGCTGTGCAGCGGATTGAGCGAGGTCATCGGTTCCTGGAAGATCATGGCGATGCGGTTGCCCCGCAACTCTCGCAAAACCCTGGACGAAGCGCCGAGCAACTCCTTGCCGCGATAGCGGATGCTGCCGCTGGTTTCGGTGCCGGTCTCGGGCAGCAGTTGCAGGATCGAGTGCGCGGTCACCGATTTGCCGGAACCCGACTCACCCACCAGCGCCAGGCATTCACCGGGGCGGATGTCCAGACACAGGTTGCGCACCACGGTCTGGCCGCTGAAGGCCACGCAGAGGTCACGGATTTCGATCAGGTTGTTACTCATATCAACAGTCCGCGTCAGGATCGAGGGTCAAAGGCATCTCGCAACGCCTCGCCGATAAACACCAGTAAAGACAGGATCAGCGCCAGGGTGAAAAACGCGGTCAGCCCCAGCCACGGCGCTTGCAGATTCTGCTTGCCCTGACCGATCAACTCGCCCAGCGAGGCACTGCCGGCCGGCATGCCGAAGCCGAGGAAGTCCAGCGCGGTGAGCGTCGAAATGGCCCCGGTCAAAATGAACGGCAGGTAGCTCAGCGTCGCGTTCATCGCGTTGGGCAGGATGTGCCGCACGATGACTTTGCGGTCGGTCAGGCCCAGTGCCCGCGCAGCCTTGACGTATTCGAGGTTGCGTCCGCGCAGGAACTCGGCACGCACCACGTCCACCAGTGCCAGCCAGGAAAACAACGCCATGATCCCCAGCAACCACCAGAAATTCGGCTCGACAAACCCCGACAGAATGATCAGCAGGTACAGCACCGGCAGACCCGACCAGACCTCCTGCAAACGCTGGCCGATCAGGTCGACCCAGCCGCCGTAATAGCCTTGCAGCGCGCCGGCGGCGATGCCGATCAGTGCGCTGACAAAGGTCAGCATCAGTGCAAACAGAATCGATACTCGCGCGCCGAAAATCACCCGCGCCAGCACGTCGCGAGCCTGGTCGTCGGTGCCCAGCCAATTCACATTCGACGGTGGACTCGGTGCCGGTTTGTTCAGGTCGTAGTTGGGCGTGTCGTCGCTGAACGGGATCGGCGGAAACAGTAGCCAGCCGCCGTCCTTTTTGATCAGCTTCTGTACATAGTCACTGCGGTAATCCGCCTGGAACGGCAGTTGCCCGCCGAACGCCTGCTCGGTGTAGCGCTTGAACGCCGGGAAGTACAACGAGCCCTGATAACTGACCACCAGCGGTTTGTCGTTGGCGATCAGCTCGCCACCGAGGGTCAGCAAAAACAGGCCGACAAATAGCCACAGCGACCACCAGCCACGGCGGTTTTTCTTGAATCGGTCGAAACGGCGGCGCGCCAACGGCGAAAGCTTGAACATCAGGCATTCCTCGCGGCGAAGTCGATACGCGGATCGACCAGCGTGTAGCACAGGTCGCCGACCAGTTTTATCAGGAGGCCGAACAGCGTGAAGATGAACAGCGAACCGAACACCACGGGATAGTCCCGCGACACCGCAGCTTCGTAACTCATGCGGCCCAGGCCATCGAGGGAGAAGATCACCTCGATCAGCAACGAGCCGGCGAAAAATACGCTGATGAACGCCTGAGGTATGCCCGACACCACCAGCAGCATGGCGTTGCGGAACACGTGGCCGTACAGCACGCGACGTTCGCTCATGCCTTTGGCGCGCGCCGTGACCACGTACTGACGGGTGATTTCATTGAGGAAGGAGTTTTTGGTCAGGATGGTCAATGTGGCAAATCCACCGATGACCAGCGCCGTGACCGGCAATACCAGGTGCCAGAAATAGTCGGCGATCTTGCCCACGGTGGACAGCGAGTCGAAATTGTCCGAGACCAGGCCGCGCACCGGAAACCAGTTCAGCGACGTGCCGCCGGCGAACACCACGATCAGGAACATCGCAAACAGGAACGCCGGCATCGCGTAGCCAATGATGATCGCGGTGCTGCTCCAGATATCGAACTGGCTGCCGTGGTGCACGGCTTTGCGGATGCCCAGCGGGATCGACACCAGATAGGTGATCAGCGTGGCCCAGAGCCCGAGGGAAATGGTCACCGGCATTTTTTCGAGGATCAGGTCGGTGACCGTGGCGCCGCGGAAAAAGCTTTTGCCGAAGTCCAGTCGCGCGTAACTGGTGAGCATCAACCACAGGCGTTCATGGGCCGGTTTGTCGAAGCCGTATTGCTTTTCGATTTCCTTGATCAGTTGCGGGTCGAGGCCGCGACTGGCTCGCGAACTGCCGCTCATGACCTCGCCGGAACCGCCGCCGATGCTGGCTCCGCCAATGCCTTGCAGGTGCGCGATCGCTTGTTCAACCGGGCCGCCTGGCGCGGCCTGAACGATGACGAAGTTGACCAGCAGAATGATCACCAGGGTCGGAATGATCAGCAGCAGGCGCCGCAGAATATAAGCCCACATCAGTGCGGCCCTCCGGGTTTGCCGCGCTTGATCAGTTCGGCGGTCATCTGTTGGTTGGTCAGCGGCGTGGTGCTCACTTCCCACCAACTCTCGATGGCTTCGTCATTGGCTGCTTGCACGCTGGGAATGCCGAAACGGTTCCACCACACGGTCGAGCTGCCCGGCGGGTAGTAGTTGGGAATCCAGTAATAGTTCCATTGCAGTACCCGGTCGAGGGCATGGGCGTAGCGCAACATGTCGGCCTGGGTGGTGGCGCGGACCAGACCGTTGACCAGCGTATCGACCGCCGGGTTCTTCAGCACCATGTAGTTGTTGGAGCCCGGATCGTTGGCCGCTGCCGAACCAAAATAGTTATTCAACTCGTTGCCCGGCGACGTGGTGACCGGGTAGCCGGTGACGATCATGTCGTAATCCCGGGACATCAGGCGATTGACGTATTGGGAGGAGTCGATGCGGCGGATGTTCAGGTCGATGCCGATCTGCTTCAGCGTGCGCTTGTAAGGCAACAGCAAACGGTCCATCCCGTTCTGACTGACCAGGAAGGTAAAGCTCAGCGGCTGGCCCTCGGCATTCACCAATTGATCGCCACCGGGTTTCCAGCCGGCCTGTTCGAGCAAATCCAGTGCTTGCAGTTGTTTGTCACGGATCACGCCACTGCCGTCGGTTTTCGGCGCTTCGAAGACTTTGGTGAACACCTCGTCGGGGATCTGTCCGCGCAGCGGTTCGAGAATCGCCAGTTCGGCGGCATCCGGCAGGCTGCGGGCGGCGAGGGCGGAGTTGGAGAAGAAACTCTGCTGGCGGATATACATATCGCGCATCATCTGCCGGTTGCTCCATTCGAAATCCCACAGCATCACCAGTGCCTGGCGGACGCGGCGGTCTTGGAACATCGGGTTCTGCAGATTGAACACAAAGCCCTGGGCCGATTGCGGCGCTTCTCTGGCCAGGTGCGCCTTTTGCAGGCGACCGTCGCTGAGGGCCGGGCTTTCGTAACCGATGGAGTAAGCGGTGGCGGAAAATTCGCGGTTGTAGTCGTAGGCGCCACCGCGCAGCACCTGACGCGCCACATCGGTATCACCGAAGTACTCGATGCTGAAGTGATCGAAGTTGTACAGCCCACGGCTGACCGGCAAGTCCTTGCCCCACCAGTCCGGATTGCGTTCGAAGGTGATGCTGCGGCCGGAGTCGACCTTGCCCACCCTGTACGGGCCGCTGCCCAGTGGCGGCTCGTAACCACCACCGCTGGCAAAGTCGCGGGTTTTCCACCAGTGCTCGGGAAACACCGGCAAGGTTGCGATGTCGAGGGGCAGGGTACGATTTTCGTTGCTTTTGAAGTCGAAACGCACCGTCAGCGGGGATTCCACCTCGACGCCTTTGACGTCGGCGAACTGGGTGCGATAACGCAGGCTGCCCTGGGTCATCAGCAGGTCGAAGGTGTAGCGCACGTCTTCGGCGGTGATCGGCTTGCCGTCGGCGAAGCGAGCCTTGGGGTTGAGGTAGAAACGCAGCGATAACCCGTCATCCGAACGCTCCATCTTCTGCGCCACCAGACCGTACACGGTGTAAGGCTCGTCCTGCGAGCGCTGGGCCAGCGGCGAATAGATCAAGCCGTCGATCTGCGTCACGCCGATGCCTTTGTCTATATAAGGCAGGACATGGTCGAAATGCCCGATCTCGATCGCCGAGCGACGCATCGTACCGCCCTTGGGCGCTTGCGGATTGGTGTAGGCAAAATGACTGAAGCCGGCCGGGTACTTGGGCGGTTCGCCGTAGACGGTCAGCGCGTGTTGCGGTGCGGCGTTCACACCAGCGGCGCCCAGCAGCAGGGTCACGGCAGTGAACAACAAAACAGGGAAAGCCAGTCGCATTTTCAGCCTTAGAGCCGGGTGATCGATAACCGCAATTTGTACGCTAGCGGCGCGTCCCTCGCCAGTCGTATCACGTACCTGAAACACGACGGCCCACCAAAAGGCGGGCCGTTGTGCATGAAACCAGGCGAATGACTTAGTCCTGACGGCTGGTCACTTCGAGCAAGTGGTAGCCGAACTGGGTCTTGACCGGGCCTTGCACGACGTTGATCGGTGCGCTGAAGACCACGGTGTCGAATTCCTTGACCATCTGGCCCGGACCGAACGAACCCAGGTCACCGCCCTGACGGCTGGACGGGCAAGTGGAGTTGGCTTTGGCAACTTCGGCGAAATCGGCGCCAGCCTCGATTTGGGCTTTGAGTTCGTTGCACTTGTCTTCGCTGGCAACCAGGATGTGACGGGCAGTGGCTTTAGCCATGGAAAAATACTCCTTCTAATGTTCAGTAAAGTGCTCAGCCTACCGGATTCAGTAGGCTATTTCTCCTCAAAGTTCCGCCCGGGTTACAGACCCGCCTTGCGCAGTCGTTCGGCGTGTTGCACGTACAGGTCAATCGGGTCGATGTCTTTGCGAACCCGACCGACTGTCTGGCTGATGCTGTCCAGGTGGTCCAGCGGATAGTCGGAGCGGATCACCTTGCCCAGATGAGAGCTGAAGCGGCCGACCATACCGTCGTTTTGCTCGGCCTCGATGGTGAAGTACCTGGCAAAAGCACGGGAGCACCCATTCAGTGGGTCAAGTGCGTTGAGCCCTTCATCGAGGAGGTTGCCCTGCAGGGTTCCGCTCCAGGAATAGTAGCGAACGCCGTTGACCCGCTCGCTGCCCTTGCCGCCCCAGGTCTTCGGCAGTCCTTGAGGGTATTTCTCGTTAAACGCACTGACGCCTTCGGTGGTCAAGGCATTGAGCGCAGCGATCGCGTTTTGCGGCAGGTGGCGGTCGCCACTCAACAAGGACAGGAAGTCAGCGAACAACGTGGCCACCGTATCGGCGACTTGTTCCGGCAGCTGTCCAGGCGTCAGCGCCTTGCGCAGGAAATCCGCCAGTTCCGAGCCATGGTTGGGCCCGCTGACCGAGGTCACCGACGCAACGATTTGCGGCGCAATCGCTGCGGCATAGCGGGCGGCCAGCGCTCCTTGGCTGTGCCCGATCAGGTTGACCTTGTCTGCACCGGTGCCTTCCAGCACCCGTTCGATCTGTGCCAGAAGCTGGTCACCTCGCGCTTCATTGGTATGGGTAGCCGACAGGTGCGGGATGAACACCCTCGCGCCGGCGCTCCTGAGGGTTTGCTTGATGTCATGGAACAGTTCGAAAGGGCCGATCCGATCGAAACCAAACAGGCCGTGGACCAACAGGATGGGATGGAGAGTGCTTGCATTCCGTTGCATGTTCATACCTTTTCGCGGGAGTTCGTGATGTGTCCGGGGCTCACTCTAAAGCACTCGGACGTTTGCGCGATGTATGAAAAAGCCGCTGTGATTGGGTGAAAACGGAATAGGTGGTGTGCGAAACCTCGCATGTAGGCGAGGCCTTAATCGGAATGTTTCGACATCTTTTTATCTGGTTCGTAGTTGTTTTGATTAATGACCTACCACGCGGAGCGTATTTAGCCGGGTAGTTCGAAGCGCTCTCCTGACATCACGGATTTCCTTTATGAGATTGAATGGGGTTCGCTCGATGCCGACCTGCGGGATGGCGTCTTTTCAAAGGACTGAGATAAAGGCAATTTACACATGTCTGACAAAGACGAAGGATTCGTTCGCGGTGAGCCGTACAACATCAGGCCCTCGTTCATTGCCCCTGATCGCCAGCAGACATTCGGGGCTGGCGGTGGCGGCGGTTACATTGGAAACAACAGCGGTTGGGGGCTTCAGGAAGGGCCACGTAGAGGGGAAGGAGGTCCAAGCAGTATTCGAGACCTTCCGGGGCCGAACGTCATGGCCGAGTTTGCGGGCGTTCAGGTCGCCGACCAGCTAGAGATTGATAACGAATACAACGCACGATTCAGCACACTGTTTGCAGATACCGAACGTGAACTGGAGGAAAGGAAGCAGGTTGCCAAAGAGGGGCAAATTCTTGCTGCCGCTGAGTCTGCCGCCAGGGACCAAAAGGCCGCTCTGGATCTTATCGATTCCAAAAAGTCACAGTACATCTCCACGGCGCCCGGTATCTATGGGCTTTACGGTCAGAGTCCTTATTTTCTGATGGAGGTATTACCGCGTCGAAAAATAAGTGAGGTCCTGACTTCCCCTTACCATGATCCTTATGCGCTCTATAACCTGTATGGCCTGTTCAACAATGTCTATAAGTCGGCAATGGAGCTCAAGAGGCTCGCGCTCTCGGTGGATGTTTTGGCCAGCAAACTTGCAGAGCTGGCCAGTAAAAGAAATGAAGCAGAGGCGGGTGTTCCTTTAGATGATGAGGCATGGCTGACTGCGCAGGATCAGCGCCTTGCCGACATCGGTTTGGAACGGGATATCCACGCTCAGCAACTTCCGGCGTTTCTACAGGCGGAATTGATTGCGGCAGCAGGTTCGGTGGCAGGCCTGACACCCACTCAAACCCTGACCCACTACAAGATGACGCTGGAACGTATGGCGGCGACCAAAATCGCAGAGATGAGGCCGGTACAGCCGACCGAACCTTATCGGATTAATGGCCTGACCATCAACTTCACCTTGAACAATCCGAAAATCAAAGCGCCCTTGAGCAAGCCGGAACTGGAGGCGCTGAATGAGTTGGTGTACCTGCAAAACAATACCCCGATAGGGACCAAATGGCTTAGTTACCACGATGCGTTGTTGAAGGCTGAATCTGCACGGCATTTGACGGCTACTTCAAATGCGTTTGGCGGGCTGGTCGAGCGTTCGAATGATGCGGAACAGATCAAGAATGCGATCAAGTTCACGGCGGACTTTTACAAGGAATTGACTGAAAAATTTGGTGAGAAAGCTTCAGCGCTCGCGAAGGAGCTTTCTGCAAGCGCCAGAGGAAAGAAAATTCGAAATGCCGAAGAGGCAATTAAAGCCTTTGATCAGTATAAAGATGTGTTGGACAGGAAGTTTGGCGTCAAGGATAAAGAAGCGATTGTCAGGGCTATCGACTCGCTGGATAAGGAAATGATGGCAAGGACTCTGGAAAAATTTGGAAGAGGATTCGGCTTGGCAGGTCATGCCATAAATTTCCGAGATCTGACTATAGAGGCGAAAAAGTCAGCGGAAAGTGGGGATTGGAAGCCGTTTTTTATCAAGGCGGAAACCGTCGTCGCAGGTCAGGTCGTCGCAGGCTTGTTAGCGTTCATGTTTGGTTTTACGGTCCTGACGCCCGTGGGAATCCTGGGGTTCGCTTTGCTGATGGCGGTTACAAGCTCACTTATAAATGATGAGTTAGTTAGCAAGGTGAACGAGTTTGTCATAAGTATTTAACGCGAGGAGGGGGGCGCTTTAGTCGCCCCCCTATTAAAAATCATATAGGTCAGGTAGATGCTGCCAATAGGGATTGCAAATGCTATGCAAAAAAATGCAAATAATGCAGTGACTCCAGAAATATCCGAATAGTGGAGGAGGAATGCTTTTTTCCAGAAGATGGGGCTCTTGAATCTGTAGGCAGTTGCCTGTATCAGATATCTGGATAGTGGATACAGTAGAGTGCTGAGCACCATGAATACGACCAACCGAACATCTCTGTAGAACAACTCATCGCCAGTATAAAAAGCAACGATGGCTACAATCAGAAACAGGAAGCCTGTCAGCGAGTTTTTCACGAAATACTTTTTGTCCATCCTTGACCTCATTACTACCGAATGACGACGGTGTAGCACCTGCTCGTATCGAGCTGGCGCCGCTTGTTTTCAGTCTGCTGATTTGCATCCATGCATAATCATTCAGAAGCCCTCGCGACTCATCGCTCGGGCACTCTATGCAGACAGCGGCCATGATTTCAGACTTGAGGGCACGATCAAACCTTGGCGTGCCAATCCGTCCCCAAAAGTCTCCAGAAAACCGCGTCTAAACATTTCAAGTTTTGCGTTGCGCGCGCAACCGATCCGCCGCTTGACGCAACAACACCTCGGTCCCATCCCACCCAAGGCAGCCATCCGTCACCGATACACCGTACTGAAGCGACGGACTCAGCGGCTGGCAACCCTCGAACAGGTGACTCTCAATCATCATCCCGATCAGCGAGCGATCACCTTGCAGACGCTGCTCAAGCACATCGTTGAACACCGCCGGTTGACGTAGCGGGTCTTTGCCGCTGTTGGCGTGGCTGCAATCGACCATGATCCGGGCCGGGATCTTCAGTTTGGTCAGGTCGCTGTTCACCTGGGCGACGCTGTTGCGGTCGTAGTTCGGGCCGCGATGACCGCCGCGCAATACCAGGTGAGTGTCAGGGTTGCCGGGAGTCTGGATGATCGCGGGGTGCCCCTGACTGTCGACACCGAAATGCCGGTGCGGATGAGCGGCCGAGCGCATGGCGTCACTGGCAACACCGACGCCACCATCGGTGCCGTTTTTGAAACCGACCGGCATGTTCAGGCCGCTGGCCATTTCCCGGTGGATCTGCGATTCAGTGGTGCGGGCGCCAATGGCGACCCAGCTGAGCAGGTCGTCGAAGTACCCGGCGGCCATCGGTTGCAGCAGTTCGGTGGCAATCGGCAGGCCGAGTCGAAGCATTTCGCGCATCAGCTCCCGTGACAGGGTCAGGCCACCGGCCATGTCGTCGCTGCCGTCCAGGTGCGGATCGTAGGCCAGGCCTTTCCAGCCGACGGTGGTACGGGGTTTTTCGACGTAGGCGCGCATCACCAGCAGCATTTCATCGCTGACGTCGGCGGCAAGGCGGGCGAGGTGACTGGCGTATTCGAGGGCGGACTGCGGATCGTGAATCGAGCAAGGACCGACGATGACCAGCAAACGGGAGTCTTCACCGTTGAGAATCGCGCGGACCGCATCGCGGTGGGCGGCGACTTGCCGGGTCAGGGCGTTGCTGAGCGGCAGTTGCTGTTTGAGTTGCAATGAGCTTGGCAGGCGCAGGGTCAGCGCTTCATTGGCAGGGCTCAGGGTGGACAGCGGCAAAGCAGAGACGGACGAGTTCATGTTCAGGCTTCCTGGGCGGGCGGCGGGTTCGTTCCCGCACGCTCGGCCCTACTGGGGTGTTCGACAATTGGCCGGATTGGCTGCGTGTGTGTGCTTGCCACCTGTGGGTGACCGATCGGAGGCGGCAGGCTGTCCCGAGCGGAGGCTGCTAAATCGCCAGGCGGTAAAACTGTCGTGACGGTAATAAGTGGCGTAGTTCATGTCGTGAATCCTCAAAATGTCTGTGTTGTTGCTAAAAAGTGTGGGGGCTGAAAAAACAAAACCCCCGGTCGGGAGGCCGACCGGGGGTTGAGAATTCTCTGGTGGCGACCCGTTTAAAGTGGGCGCCGTGTGGGTATCAGGCGCGCCAGTGGCTAAACCAATACCCAAAATAAAAGCTGACCGAAGCGCAAACGACATTCACCCGGGCAGCCGCAACCGAGCGCGGGGCGCTGGCGGAACGAAGCTGTGAGAGGGCGTTGAACATGGTCTGTCTCCGATGGATGCGCCGAGCTTACTAGAGGCCGGTACACGGATTCAATCAGAAATTGCTATTGATTACTGGCGGCGTTTTCTATCGCTTGAGTGCGTCGGCGGTTGTGACACACTCGCCGTTTAAACAAAAACACACCGTCACAAGGACGAATCATGACGACGCTGACCATCGCCGCCGCTCAATCGATCTCCAGCGCTGGAGACCTGGTCGCCAATATCGCGTGGCATCAACGCTTCATGCAGGTGGCGGCGGAGCAGGGTGTGCAGTTGCTGGTGTTTCCGGAACTCTCGCTGACCGGGTACGAGCGCGGGCTGGCGGCTGAGTTGGCCATTGCACCGGAGGATTCGGTGCTGCAACCGTTGCGCGATTTTGCGCAGGAAGTCGGCGTAACGACCGTAGTCGGGATGCCTGTTCGTCTGTCGGAGCATTCGCCGGTGTTGATTGGAGCGCTGGTACTGGGCGCCGATGGTTCACTCGGGGTCTACAGCAAGCAGCATCTGCATCCCGGCGAGGAAGTCGCGTTTGCACCGGGCACTGGCGGTTCGCCCCTTATCATCGGCGGCGATACGATAGCCTTGGCGGTGTGCGCCGATTTTTCCCACGCCATTCATGCGGCCGCAGCGGCGCAACAGGGCGCCGACCTGTATGCCGCAGGCGTGCTGATCACCGAAAATGGTTACGCCCCCGATACTGCGTTGTTGCAAGGCTATGCCGTCAGGCATTCGATGGCGGTGCTGATGGCCAACCATGGCGGTGCGACGGGGGGCTGGGAGTCGGCAGGACGCAGCGCCATCTGGGCGTCGGACGGTTCGCTGATCGCTGCCGCACCGGGCATCGGCAATCTGCTGGTCGTTGCTCGCCGCAATGCTGACAACTGGACGGGGCGCGTCGTCGCCGTCGCGGAGGCCTGATGGGATTCGAATTACGTCCTGCGACATCGCAAGACCTCGACTTTGCTCGTGAACTGACCTGTAAAACCATGCTCCGCTATTACATTCAGCACGATCTGCTGTGGCAGGACGAGGCTTTCGATGTGGCCTGGGCGGGGCGGGAAAACTGGCTGATCGTCCGCGATGATGTACGGCTGGGTTATGTAAGCCTGAGTCGGGATGCAAGGGCCTTGTACATCCGTGAGTTACACGTGCTCGAAGCGTTCCGGGGGCAGGGCGCCGGTTCCTGGGCGATCGATCAGGTATTGGCAATGGCGTGCAAGGAACGACGCCCGGCATTGCGCCTGACGGTTTTTGCAAATAATCCGGCGAAAGCGTTATACGAGCGAAAGGGCCTGGCAGTGGTCGGCAAAGACGAGTGTTTCCTGAGAATGCAGCGCGATATCGATGCCTCGCATCGCTGAAACACGCATGAGACAAG
This sequence comes from Pseudomonas sp. BF-RE-25, assembly GCF_019956105.1. Taxonomy (NCBI): domain Bacteria; kingdom Pseudomonadati; phylum Pseudomonadota; class Gammaproteobacteria; order Pseudomonadales; family Pseudomonadaceae; genus Pseudomonas; species Pseudomonas sp. BF-RE-25. Next base: position 108,118 of record NZ_JAHBDB010000004.1, on the reverse strand, counting down.
CCTTTCAAGATGTATTGAAACTTTTTATATGACGCTTGCCGCTAGGTCTGCCAGTTGCTTTTTGCTAAGGTGTCGGCAACTCAATAAGACCATATCGCGAGGTGTCTGCTTGATTAGGGTGCTAGTAGTCGATGACCATGATCTCGTTCGTACAGGCATTACACGAATGCTGGCTGACATCGATGGCCTGCAAGTAGTCGGCCAGGCTGAGTCCGGGGAAGAATCCCTGCTCAAGGCGCGTGAGTTGAAACCCGATGTGGTGCTGATGGACGTCAAGATGCCGGGTATCGGCGGTCTTGAAGCCACGCGCAAACTGTTGCGCAGTCATCCGGATATCAAGGTCGTCGCGGTCACCGTATGCGAGGAAGATCCGTTTCCTACACGTTTGTTGCAGGCCGGGGCCGCGGGCTACCTGACCAAAGGCGCCGGGTTGCCGGAAATGGTCCAGGCCATCCGTCTGGTGTTTGCCGGGCAACGCTACATCAGCCCGCAGATTGCCCAGCAACTGGCGATCAAATCCTTTCAGCCGACCAACGATTCGCCCTTCGACGCATTGTCGGAGCGGGAAATCCAGATCGCGCTGATGATTGTCGGCTGCCAGAAGGTCCAGATCATTTCCGACAAACTGTGCCTGTCGCCCAAAACCGTGAACACCTACCGTTACCGAATTTTCGAAAAGCTTTCGATCAGCAGCGATGTCGAATTGACGCTGTTGGCAGTTCGTCACGGCATGGTTGATGCCAGCCTCTGAAAATGACTGACACCTTTGATCCAAGTGCTTTCCTGTCGACGGTCAGCGGACGCCCCGGCGTCTATCGCATGTTCGACAGTGAGGCACGCCTGCTCTACGTCGGCAAGGCCAAGAATCTTAAGAATCGTCTGTCGAGTTACTTCCGCAAATCCGGCCTCGCGCCCAAGACCGCTGCGCTGGTGGCGCGTATCGCCCAGGTCGAAACGACGATCACGGCCAACGAAACCGAAGCCTTGCTGCTTGAGCAGACGCTGATCAAGGAATGGCGTCCGCCCTACAATATTCTGCTGCGCGACGATAAATCCTACCCGTATGTGTTTCTTTCCGACGGCCAGTTCCCACGCCTTAGCATTCATCGCGGGGCGAAAAAGGCCAAGGGCAAATATTTCGGCCCTTATCCCAGTGCCGGGGCGATTCGCGAAAGCCTGAGCCTGCTGCAAAAAACCTTTTTCGTTCGCCAGTGCGAAGACAGCTACTACAAGAACCGCACACGTCCATGCCTGCAATACCAGATCAAGCGCTGCAAGGCGCCGTGCGTAGGGCTGGTGGAGCCCGAGGTTTACGCCGAGGACGTTCGTCACTCGGTGATGTTCCTCGAAGGGCGCAGCAATGCGCTGACCGATGAATTGTCCGCCGGCATGGAAGAGGCGGCGATCAACCTCGAATTCGAACGTGCCGCCGAATTGCGCGACCAGATCTCGTTGCTGCGCCGGGTCCAGGATCAACAGAGCATGGAAGGCGGGACCGGTGACGTCGACGTCATCGCCGCGTTCGTCAATCCGGGCGGTGCCTGTGTCCATTTGATCAGCGTGCGCGGCGGTCGGGTGCTGGGGAGCAAGAATTTCTTTCCGCAGGTGGGCATTGAGGAAGACGTTTCCGAAGTCATGGCCGCGTTTCTCGGTCAGTACTTCGTCAGCAGCCCCGAACGCGACTTGCCGAGCGAGCTGATCGTCAACGTGGTTCACGAAGACTTCCCGACCCTGATCGCGGCCATCGAAGAGCTGCGCGGTCGTGAGCTGAGCATCAGTCACAGGGTTCGTGGCACGCGGGCACGCTGGCAGCAATTGGCCGTGACCAATGCCGAGCAGGCTCTGGGCGCGCGCCTGGCCAACCGCCAACACGTTGCGGCACGTTTCGATGCCCTGGCCGATGTGCTGAAACTGGATGAGCCGCCGCAGCGCCTCGAGTGCTACGACATCAGTCACTCCAGCGGCGAAGCGACCGTGGCGTCCTGCGTGGTGTTCGGCCCTGAAGGCCCGATCAAGTCCGACTACCGTCGCTACAACATTGAGGGTGTCACGCCGGGCGATGACTACGCCGCAATGCACCAGGCCCTGACCCGGCGCTTCAGCAAACTGAAGGACGGGGAGGGCAAGTTGCCGGACATTCTGCTGGTGGACGGCGGCAAGGGGCAGTTGTCCATGGCGCGCGATGTGCTCAATGAACTGGCGGTGCCCGACCTGATTCTGCTGGGCGTGGCCAAGGGTGCGACGCGCAAGGCCGGCTTCGAAACCTTGTACCTCAATGACGCCGCCCACGAATTTACCTTGCGTGGCGATTCTCCGGCACTGCATTTGATCCAGCAGATCCGCGATGAAGCCCACCGATTTGCAATTACCGGACACCGTGCCCGTCGTGGCAAAACGCGCCGTACGTCTACGCTTGAGGGTGTAGCCGGGGTGGGTCCGACCCGTCGGCGCGATTTGTTGAAACATTTTGGTGGATTGCAGGAGCTGTCTCGTGCCAGCATCGAAGAGATCGCCAAAGCACCCGGGATCAGTAAAAAGCTCGCAGAGTTGATTTATGCAAATCTGCACAGCGAGTAGAATGCCCCCTCACCTCGTAGCCAGTTGTGCCGATGAATATCCCTAATCTGATTACCGTTCTACGCGTCCTGCTTATCCCGATCTTCATTTTACTGTTCTACCTGCCTTACCAATGGAGCTACCTGGCGTCCGCTTCGGTCTTCGCGTTTGCCGCTGCCACAGACTGGCTGGACGGATACCTGGCTCGTCGTCTGGAGCAAAGTACGCCGTTCGGGGCGTTCCTCGATCCGGTGGCCGACAAGCTGATGGTCGCCGTGGCGTTGGTGCTGCTGGTGCAGGAACACGGTAATTTGTGGCTCACGCTGCCGGCTGCCGTGATCATCGGTCGCGAGATCGTGGTATCGGCATTGCGCGAGTGGATGGCCGAGCTCGGTGCTCGTGCTCACGTCGCCGTGTCGAACCTGGGCAAATGGAAAACCGCTGCGCAGATGCTGGCGCTGGTGATCCTGCTGGCCAATCCGTCGGACTTCACGTTCTGGGTCCTGGTGGGTTACGCCTTGCTGATGATCTCTGCGGGCCTGACATTGTGGTCCATGGTCCAATACCTGCGGGCTGCCTGGCCGCATCTGAAGACCGATGTGGAAAAATAAATAAAACTTTTTTGAATCAAGGGGTTGACGGCGCTTCTGGATTCTATAGAATGCGCCACACCAAGACGCGGGAATAGCTCAGTTGGTAGAGCACGACCTTGCCAAGGTCGGGGTCGCGAGTTCGAGTCTCGTTTCCCGCTCCAAATACAGAAAAGCGCCACTCAATGAGTGGCGCTTTTTTTTGTGCATTTTTTAGGGTTGGAATTAGAAAAAGAGGCTTCGGCCTCTTTTTTTTCAGCGATTACATTGAGCCGGTCAGCAAACAGCGCTGAGGTTACCGTGAGGCCAATGTCACTCCGTCACCCGACACAAACATCGGCAAGCGCTGCAACATCCAGTTCAGCAGCTCCTGAGCCGGCGCGGCCAGCGGTCGGCCGGACTTCACCAGCAGTTTCGCTTCCACGCCCAGGAACAGCGGATGGTCGATCAGTACCGCCGCAAGGCTGCCTTGTTCGATTTCCCGATAGGCAGCGAACTCGCCGAGTAATGAGGTGAAATCTCCGGAGGCCACCAGGCGCTTGAGTGCCGCGAGAGAGTTGCTGACCAGTGCCGGGCGGATTTCGATTTTCTCGGCGTACTCAAGCATCTTGATCGCATGACCAATGCCGAATGTGGGGGGCGTCAGCACCAGTCGGCAGGTGAGTATGTCCTCGACGGTTGCCGTTCCCCCTCGCACTGCCAACGGATGATCAGGGCGAACCAGCAGCATCACTGGCTGCGATGACGTCGCGCGGTAATCGATTTGCGAATGCGGCGGCGGATTGTAGGCAAGGCCGATGTGCGCACGGTTTTCGGCGACTTCGTTCAGCACGTCGTCGACGGGAAGGATGTCCAGCCGGACATCGAGCTTGGGGTACTGTTTGCAGAAGGGGGCGAGCACGTTGTCGACCAAGGCATCGACATAGCCCTCACTGATGACGACTCGCACCTGGCCCTGTTGCAGGCCTTTGATCGCTTGAAGCTGGTCTTCGAGTTTCTCCTGGTGTGATCGATAACCGCGCCAGAACTCCAGCAAATGCGCCGCCGCCTCGGTGGGCTGCACGCCGCGTGCCTGGCGCTCGAACAGTTTTGCACCCAGTTCCTCTTCCAGCAGCTTGATCTGGCGCGTGATAACAGAGGGCGACGTATTGATGCTGTCCGCCGCGCCACGAATCGAGCCGTGGATCAGCACTTCATGAAAATACCGCAGCCGTTGTTGGTTGATCTCGCGCATCCCGAGCCCTCTCGCCAGAAAGTTTGTGTTGCTTGTAGGGCAACGATACACGAACTTAGTTGCTCTTGCTGGGGCTGCGGTGCCGGTGCAACATTCTTTGGCACGAACGCAGACCAACAAGAATAATTGGAGACTCGCATGTCAACCTTACTGACACCGGCAAGCAGTGATGCCGTTTCTGCCCTTTACCGCAAGCTCAATTGGCGGCTGTTGCCACTCCTGTTCATTTGCTACGTCTTTGCGTATCTGGACCGGATCAACGTCGGCTTCGCCAAGCTGCAGATGCAAAATGACCTTGGACTGTCCGATGCGGCCTACGGAGCGGGCGCGGGTATTTTCTTTCTGGGGTACGTGCTGTTTGAGTTGCCGAGCAACCTGATGTTGCCGAAGGTGGGGGCGCGAAAAACCTTCAGCCGCATTTTGGTGTGTTGGGGCATCACATCGGCCTGCATGCTCTTTGTGCGCAACGTGCCGATGTTTTATGCGATGCGTTTTCTGCTGGGTGTATTCGAAGCCGGTTTTGCCCCCGGCATGATCTATTACCTGTCTTGCTGGTACGGCCCGAAGCGTATGGCGCGGGCCATTGCGATCGTGTTTATTGCCGGTCCCATCGGCGGCATTATCGGCGGTCCGCTGTCTGCCTGGCTGATCACCACGTTCGAAGGCGTCGGCGGTCTGGCCGGCTGGCAATGGATGTTTTTGATTGAAGGTCTGCCTTGCGTGTTCCTTGGCATCCTGACCTATTTTGTTCTCTCCAATCGGCCCTCGGAGGCCCGATGGCTGAGTGTTGAAGAAAGGACACTGCTGGAGAGTGAACTCGGTACATCCTCGGGGCGAGCCCATTCGTTCCGGGCGGTGTTGCGCGATCCGAAAATCTACATCCTCGCCTCAGCCTATTTCTGCATCATCTTCTCGATCTACGCCATGAGTTTCTGGCTGCCGGCAATCCTCAAGGCCCAGGGCGTCAACGACACCATGCAGCTGGGTTGGTATGCCGCGATTCCCTATGTCGCGGCGGCATGCGGCATGTACTGGATAGGGCGTCGGTCCGACCGGGTCGGCGAACGACGCTACCACTGCGCAGTCCCTGCGGGCATTGGCGCCATCCTGTTGCTCATGTATCCCTTTGCCGACGGCAACCTGATGGCGTCGCTGGTTCTGCTGACAGTGGCGACCGCCATGATGTTCATGGCCTACACCGTGTTATGGGCGATGCCCTCCGAGCACATCAAGGGTGATGCGGCGGCGGGAGGCATTGCCTTGATCAACACAATCGGTCTTTCCGGCGGTTTCTGGGGGCCTGCGGTGATTGGCTGGGCAAAAACGGCAACCGGCAGCGCCAATCTCGGCATCGTCGTTGTGGGCTGCGTCTTCCTGTGTGCAGCGTTCGTGATCCTTGCCACCAAACGGCAACCGCGTGAGCGCCCGGTTTCTGAATTCAGCGCGGGTTGATCAACCGCCTCCCACTTGATCAGTCGTGTTCCGAACGGAACCCTTTTAAAGAGAGAACCCACATGCTTTTACACCTATCGACCTGGGCCGAGATCGGGAAATTCCTTGAGCGCAGCCGCACCATCGTGATCCCGATCGGCTCCAATGAACAACACGGTCCGACCGGCCTTCTGGGGACCGACTGGATGTGCCCCGAAATCATTGCGTGCGAAGCGCAGAAGTCGGCAGACATCCTGATTGCGCCGACTTTCAACATCGGCATGGCCCAACACCATCTTGGATTCCCCGGGACCATTTCACTTCGCCCCTCGACGTTCATTGCGGCCATTGGCGACTGGGTGCGTTCGTTGGCCGCTCACGGGTTTGAAAGAATCCTCTTCCTCAATGGCCACGGCGGCAACGTCGCATCGATTGAAGCGGCGTTCTCGGAGCTCTACGCCGAAGCAAGCTTCGCTCGACGCCCTGCGGGGTTCGCGCTGAAGTTGTGTAATTGGTGGGATCTGGACGGAATCGGTGAGTTGGCGCGGGAGCAGTTTCCTGAGGGGCACGGCATTCATGCCACGCCGTCCGAGATTGCCGTGACTCAGTGGGCCTACCCGGATTCCATCAAGTCCGCCAAGTACTCGCCGCAGATCGCGCCGTGGGGGCCGATTCGCGAAGCGCTGGATTTCCGCGCACGCCATCCGGATGGCCGCATGGGCTCGGATCCGTCCCTGGCCACTCCTGATAAGGGCCGCGCTCTGGTGATGTTGGCAGCACAGAGCCTGGTGCAGGAACTCGACGCCTTCAGCCGCGAATCGATACCCGGCTAAACAACCGGATCAAACGTTTTTCAACTTGCCCAGCGCCCGGAAGTTCCGGGCGTTGGCACGTTCTATTCGAGGAAAACCCATGATTGAACATGATGTTTATACCCGCCTGAAAGACCTCGGTATCGAGTTGCCCACTACCGGCGCTCCCGCTGCTGCCTATGTTATGAGTGCGCAGAGTGGCAACGTCGTTTACCTGTCCGGCCATATCGCGAAGCAAGACGGCAAAGTCTGGGCAGGAAAACTGGGCGAAACGCTGACGACAGAGGAGGGCTATGTGGCCGCGCGTTCGACCGCCATCGATTTGTTGGCGACGTTGCACGCGCATCTTGGCGATCTGAATCGGGTCACGCGGATTGTCAAAGTGCTGAGCCTGGTGAATTCAACGTCCGGTTTCACCGAGCAGCATCTGGTCACGAACGGCGCCTCGGAGCTGCTGGCCGAGGTGTTTGGGGATAAGGGAAAACACGCGCGCTCGGCATTCGGCGTGGCACAGATTCCGTTGGGCGCCTGTGTCGAAATCGAGATGACCGTGGAAGTCAGTTGAAGGCCGGGTAACAGTAAAACCTGTGGGCGCGAAGTGATTCGCCCCCACACTTGTTTTTAGAAATCAGAACAGCGTCCACGTGTAACTGATGATCAGTCGGTTCTCGTTGATATCCGTGCGGTAGTTGGAGCGTGCCACCGCATTGCGCACTCGCACGCCGAGGCCTTTCAATGGGGCTGCCTGGAAGGTGTAACTGAGGTCGAGGTCACGCTCCCGATCTTTGCCTTCATAGCCCATCCCCGTCTTCACATTGTCGCCGGTGACATAGCGCGTGCTGGCTAACAGGCCAGGCACGCCGAGGGCCGCGAAGTCATAGTCATAGCGCAGTTGAAAGGAGCGCTCATGGGTGGAGACGAACTCGTAGGTCGGCAGTTCGTTGCCAAGGGCGCTGACATTGAGAAACACGCGAGGAAAGGGGCTGTCGCCGTACATGCCCTGGTAACCGGCATAAAACGTATGGCCACCGAGCTTGGCCGATAGCAACGAGAAGAAGGACTGGTTGTCGACCTTGCCCACCAGTTTGCGACCTTCTTCCTGAGCGTCGTAGTAACCAAGATTGGCGCCCAGCACCCAACTGCCCACCGGCACACTGTGTTTCAAACCGAAGAAGTTTTGCTCGTAGATATCTTCCAGTCGGGAATGCCAGGCACTCACGGTGGTGCGGTTACTGTTGAACGCGTAATCGCCGCCCACGTAATTGAAGGCATCACTCGACACTTGCCGTTGCGGCTTGTTGCCCAGCAACGCCTGGAGTTTGCTCTCGCCGGCTTCATTGCGCAGGGTCGTGGAGGTCAAATGCCCGGCTTGCAGCGTCAGGCCGGGGATTTCGCTGCTGGTAATGCTTGCGCCCTGATAGGCCGGGGGCAGCAAGCGGATGTCGCTGAAGACCAGTGTCGGCAGGTTGGGTTGCAGTTCACCGACCTTCAGCTCGGTTTTGGAAACGCGCATCTTCGCCGCCAACCCGAGGCGACCATAATTGTCAGCGGCATGGCCATCGTCCTTGACCGGCAATAACCCCGAGTTGACCCGGTCTGGGCTGCTGTCGAGCTTGATGCCGAATTTGCCGATGGCATCCAGGCCGAATCCTACTGGTCCGGGCGTGTAGCCGGATTTGAAGTTGAGGATGAACCCTTGGGCCCATTCCTGAGCCATCGATTTTTCCGAGCCTCGGATATCGGAGAAGTCTCTGCTGAAGAAATAGTTTCGGGTTTGCAGGGTAGCGGTGGACTGTTCGACGAATCCGCTGTCGGCGGCTTGGGCAAGGTTGGCGCCAGCCCCGGTAAACAGCAGTACACACAGTTTGCCTTTGTCTCTGGTCATAATTTAACTCTTGTTTTTATTAGACATGACTCTCCCGTAGGCCCTCTGTCGGGGCTTGTGCGCGTGCGGGGGAGGTAAGACAGCCGGTAGGATGTGGCGCTCGCAGCCGCTCCGGTGTCGAGAGCGATGCTCGCTCCATTGACCAATGGCAGCAAGAGCAACTTAATTCAGAGATCGTTGCTCTGGAGGCAACGCTGATGGCAAGGCGTGAAAAGACTGCTTCAGGAAAGTGGATCAGGACGTTGTAAACGTCGGACCCGCCAGAGCAGCGGGTCCGAAGGGGAGGGCTTAGAGTTTTGGCAACTGGCCGATGCGCCCGAACATCTCGGTCACGATCTGCAAGTCCAGCAGGAACTGGTCAACGGTCTTGAACTCGTTGTCGGTGTGGCCGGTGTATTTGACTTCGGGCCGGGCCAGGCCGAACTGCACGCCGTTGGGCAGTTCATGGACCGAAGTGGCGCCGGCCGAGGTGCCGAATTTGTGTTCCATGCCCAGGTTTTCGCTGGCCACGGCCAGCAGGGCCTTGACCCATTCACCCTCGGGATTGCGGTACATCGGTTCGGCGATCGAGTAATCGAAGGCCACCGCAACCTGGGATTTCTTGCTCCAGGCGTCCAGCTTGTCGGCGATTTCGCGCTTGAGCACTTCCGGGGACTTGCCCTTCGGTACGCGCAGGTTGACCGCGAGTTTGAAGGTGTTTTCATCCATCCCGACAAAGGTCAGGGAGGTGGTCAACGGCCCCATGAACGCATCGGAAAAACCGACCGCCAATTTGCCACCCAGATAATCGAGCCCCCAGTTGTCGGCAGAGTAGCGGGCCGCGTCGGTGATGTGGTTGTGCTTGAGGGCGACCTTGCCGTCGAGGCTGTTGATGAACACCAGCATTCTCGCCACCGGGTTGATTCCGGACTCGGGCTCGGAGGAGTGGGCGGAAACGCCGGTGACTGTCAGCGTGACGTCTTTGCCGACGACCTTGGCCGTCACCTCGAAATCGCCGCCATTGCGCTTGGCGTACTCGGTACCGGCCTTTTGCAGGCTGGCGGCCAGCTCGGCGGGTTTGTCACTCAGCAGGGTGGAGACCGACGCCGACGGAATCTGGTTGGTGGCCAGGCCGCCAGTCATCGAGACGATTTCAGCGCCCTTGCCGTCAGCCTTGCGCTTGGGGAAGTTGGCCATGACCGTGCCGTAGCCTTTCTCGGCGATCACCACCGGGTAGCCGCCATCCAGCGCCAGGTTGTAGTTAGGTGTGGGGTTGTGTTCGAAGTAATAAGGGATGGCGTCGCCGCTGGTTTCCTCGGTGGTGTCCACCAGCAACTTGAAATTCCTCGCCAACGGCAGCTTTTCTTCCTTGATGACTTTCATGGCGTAGAGCGCCACCACGATGCCGTTTTTGTCATCTTCGGTGCCACGGCCATACATGCGATCGCCAATCAGCGTGACCTTGAACGGATCGAGGCGGGTGCCGTCTTTCAGGACCCAGTTTTCCGGTGTCACGGGCACCACGTCGGCGTGGGCGTGAATGCCCACCACTTCATTGCCGCTCCCTTCGAGGGATATTTCATAGACGCGGTTGTCGACGTTGCGAAAGGTCAGGTTGAAGGCCTGGGCCAGGCTCTTGATCTTGTCGGCGATCTTGATGAATTCAGGGTTGTCGTGCTGGGCAACGCCGTCCACGCGGAAGGTCGGGATGGCCACCAGTTCACGCAGCGTCTCGGTGGCGGCGCTGCCGTATTTCACCCGGGCATAGAGGCCGAGCAGGCGATGGATTTCGTTCTGCTGGTCGGCGGAAAGGCTCTTGTTGTCGAGGAAGGCAGAGATTGCCGTGCCGAGGTCGTCGGTTTTGGCCAGGTCGCTCTTGGCCACGCTTGTCAGGAACTGCCTGAAATCCGTGATCGATGCGTCACTGAACGTCTTGAGGATGGCCGCGCCTTGCTGCGGGGTAATGTTGGCGTGCGCTGCTGTGGTGAACGACGAAAGACTGGCCAGCATCAACGTTGTCGCGGCCAGGTGCTTGAGTGAGAAGTCCATTGTTGAAGGCATTCCTTTGCAGGTGTCTGATTAATGAAACAAAACATTTCAACATTAACACTGTAGGAGCGAGCCTGCTCGCGATGGTCTAAAGGACGCTGCGTTTACCCAGGCAACACGCGTTTTCGTTAACGACCATCGCGAGCAGGCTCGCTCCCACATGGTTTCCTTCTAAATGTGTACAAATTAATAATTAGCTGGAAATGTTATAGGGTAACAATATAAGGTGCCCGGCAGGCTGTCCTGCGGGACACGTTTATTCACCCCTTGCGTTGCGAAACATCCATGACCCTTGCACCTTCTCGCTCCACCTGCACGGCAGTTGGTCGGCTTCTTTCCATCGATGCATTGAGGGGCATGGTAATTCTGTTCATGCTGCTCGATCACGTCCGCGAAACTTTTTTCCTGCATCGGCAAGTGTCCGATCCGATGGACATCACCACGACCGAGCCGGCGCTGTTTTTCAGTCGCACGCTCGCTCATTTGTGCGCGCCGGTCTTCGTGCTGCTCACCGGTATGTCGGCCTGGCTGTACGGTGAGAAGTACGCCGGCAAGGCCGACGTTTGCAGCTTCTTGTTCAAGCGCGGGCTGTTTCTGGTGGTGCTTGAGTTCACCCTGGTGAACTTCGCCTGGACGTTCCAGTTTCCGCCGACCGTCATTTACATGCAGGTGATCTGGGCCATCGGCTTGAGCATGCTGGCCCTGTCGGTGATGGTCTGGCTGCCGCGTCCAGTGTTGCTGCTCCTGAGCCTGGCGATCATCGCCGGTCACAACGTGCTGGACGGTCTGCATTTTCCGATCGAATCGGCGATGCACGTGCCATGGGCGATTCTCCATGATCGCGGCTGGATCGAATTGTCCGAAGGGTTTCGGTTGCGCACGTCCTATCCGGTGCTGCCGTGGATAGGAGTCATTGGCTTGGGTTACGCCATGGGCCCGTGGTTCGGGCGAGCGGCGCAGGCCCAGGGGCGTCAGCGCAAATTGCTGCTCTGTGGCGTTTTGGGGCTGGCCGGTTTCGTCGCACTGCGGCTGCTCAACGGCTATGGCGAGAAGCCGTGGAGCGTTGGCGATACCTCCGTGCAAACACTGATGAGTTTTTTCAACATCACCAAATACCCGCCGTCGCTGCTGTTTATTGCGCTGACCCTGAGCCTCGGATGCTTGCTGCTTCTTTGGTTTGAGCGCTTGCAGAAGAGCCGATGGTTGCGTCCCTTGACGGTGTTTGGCTCAGCGCCGATGTTCTTCTATCTGTTACACCTTTACGCACTGAAGGTTTTGTATCTCATCGCTGTAGCGCTGTTTGGATTGAATCAGGGCGCGTACTTCGGTTTCGACTCGGTAGGCGCGGTTTGGATCGCCGCAATCCTGTTGGCCATTGCGCTTTATCGACCGGTCCGTTGGTTCTCCGGGCTGAAGGCCCGACGTCGCGACATCGCCTGGCTCAAATACCTGTAATGCCCATGAATGCACTTTTATAAAGCCGTGAGGCCTCGGTCTGCACTATGCGAAGGCAAAAGTCTGGAGCCTGTTCGGTGCTCGCGCCTGAAAAACGCTGCGCAATCAGCGTTTTCGCGATCTGGCACAAACACTGCAATACACCGGACAGGCCCACCATAAACGCAGTCGAGTGGGCAGCCCCCTCGGTCAACGACGATCGAATCATGGGCAACATCGGTGGATCAGGCATAGACGTCTGGTGCTAACACCGCAAAAGAACAGGCAAAGACGCCTGGAACCGCAAGGTTTCAGGCGTTTTTTTTTGCTTTTTGAACCGTTTTAGCCGGGTGCTTCTTATGAATTCCAATGTTGCCGCGTTGAACAAAGTGCAAACGCTGATCGTGATCGGCAATGGCATGGTCGGACATCATTGCGTCGAGCAGTTGATTGAGCGGGGCGCGCTTGACCAGTATCGGCTGCACGTCTTCAGCGAGGAGCCGATGCGTGCCTACGACCGCGTGCATCTGTCCGAGTATTTCTCGGGGCGTGATGCCGAATCGTTGGCGCTGTCGGATGCGTCGCTTTACCAGACGCCGGGCGTCACCCTGCATTTGGGTGTGCCGGTGCTGGAAATCGACCGCACCCGTCGCCAGGTGATTACCGCGCAAGGCAGCATCCCTTACGACAAATTGGTGTTGGCCACCGGCTCTTACCCGTTTGTGCCGCCAGTCGAAGGTGCCGAAGGCGATTCGCGTCTGGTGTATCGAACCCTTGAAGACCTCGATGCGATCCGTGCTGCGGCAGCCAATGCCCGACGCGGCGTCGTGGTTGGCGGTGGCCTGCTGGGCCTTGAAGCCGCCAATGCCCTGAAAAGCCTCGGCCTGGAAGCGCATGTGGTGGAATTCGCCCCGCGCCTGATGCCGGTGCAGCTGGACACAATGGGTGGGCTCGCGCTCAAGTCGCAGATCGAAAGACTCGGTGTCGGTGTGCACCTGTCGCGCTCTACTCAATCGATCAGTGCGGGCGAGGAATATCGCTACCGCATGAACTTCGCCAACGACGAGTTTCTTGAAACCGACCTGATCGTGTTCTCGGCGGGCATCCGTGCACAAGATGCGCTGGCCCGGCAGTGCACGCTGGAAATCGGCCCGCGCGGCGGCGTAGTGATCAATGACGAATGCCTGAGCAGCGATCCGGACATTTACGCCATCGGCGAATGTGCCTCCTGGAACGGCAGTCTTTTCGGCCTGGTTGCGCCGGGCTACCAGATGGCGCGCGGTGTGGCGGCACGTCTGTGCAACGACACAGCCGAGCCGTTTCTGGGCGCCGACATGTCGACCAAACTCAAACTGTTGGGCGTCGACGTCGGCTCCATCGGCGATGCCCACGGCAACACGCCAGGCGCACGCAGTTATCAGTTCATCGACGAAACCACGGCCAGCTATCGACGGCTGGTGGTGGATGCCTCGGGCAAGCATGTCATCGGCGCGGTGCTGGTCGGCGACAACAGCTATTACGACACGCTGCTGCAATACATGCAGAACGCGATTGCCTTGCCGGGGGAACCCGCCAGCCTGATCCTGCCGTCATCCGAAGGCGCGCCGACTCTGGGCCCGGGCGCGTTGCCCGAATCGGCCACGGTCTGCTCGTGCCACAACGTCACCAAGGGTTCCATTTGCTCGGCCATCGATGGCGGCTGCACCGACCTGGGCCTGCTCAAGTCTCAGACCAAAGCCTGCACCGGCTGCGGCGGTTGCGCCGGTCTGCTCAAGCAAGTGTTCGAACATGAGTTGATCGCCCGGGGCGTCAGTGTCGACAAAAGCCTGTGCGAACACTTTGCCTATACCCGTCAGGAACTGTATGCGCTGGTCCGCGTAGAAGGGGTCATCACCTTCGAAGAACTGCTGGCCAAACACGGCCGTGGCCACACCGGTTGCGACGTCTGCAAACCGGCCGTGGGCTCGATTCTCGCGTCGTGCTGGAACCAGCCGATCATGGACGCATCGCTGGTGCCATTGCAGGACACCAACGACACCTTCATGGCCAACATGCAGAAAAACGGCACCTATTCGGTGGTGCCGCGCATTCCCGGCGGCGAAATCACCGCCGACAAACTGATCGCCATCGGTGTCGTGGCGAAAAAATATGACCTCTACACCAAAATCACCGGCGGTCAGCGGATCGACCTGTTCGGCGCGCAACTGCATGAATTGCCGGACATCTGGGCCGAGCTGATCGAGGCGGGTTTCGAAACCGGGCACGCCTACGGCAAATCGACCCGGACGGTGAAGTCGTGCGTCGGCAGCACCTGGTGCCGTTATGGCGTGCAGGACAGCGTGCAAATGGCCCTGACCATCGAGGACCGCTACAAGGGATTGCGCTCGCCGCACAAGCTCAAGTTCGCAGTGTCCGGTTGCACCCGAGAGTGCGCCGAAGCCCAGAGCAAAGACGTCGGCGTGATCGCCACCGAGAAGGGCTGGAACCTCTACATCGCCGGTAACGGCGGCATGCGCCCACGCCACGCCGAGCTGTTCGCCACAGACCTGGACGATGCCACGCTGATCCGCTACATCGACCGTTTCCTGATGTTCTACATCCGCACTGCCGACAAACTACAACGCACCTCGGTGTGGCGCGAAAGCCTGGAGGGCGGCCTCGACTTCCTCAAAGAGGTGATCATCAACGACAGCCTCGGGCTCGGCGCGGAACTCGAATCGCAGATGCAACTGGTGGTCGACCGCTACGAATGCGAGTGGGCCAACGCCCTCAAAGACCCGGAAAAACTCAAGCGCTTCCGGACCTTCGTCAACGATAAACGCCCGGACCCGGACATCCATTTTGTCCAGGAACGCGGCCAACGGCGCCCGATCATGGCCGCCGAACTCAACCTGATCCCTGTCACCGAGGAGATTGCCTGATGAGCCAGTCCACTACCCAACGCATCGATTCCCTGGCCGACAGCGATGTCTGGCAAACCGTGTGCGAGCAGCAGGACCTTGTCTCTAACTCCGGCGTCGTCGTGTGGCTCGACGGCGCACAAGTGGCGCTGTTCTACCTGCCGGGCGCGGAGGGGCGAAGCCTCTACGCCATCGACAACCATGACCCGCAATCCGGGGCGAACGTCATCGGGCGCGGGCTGGTCGGCAGCATCAAGGGGGACCTCGTGGTTGCTTCACCGATCTACAAACAGCATTTTCGCCTCGAGGACGGCAGTTGCCTGGAGTACCCGCAGCAACGTTTGCGGGTCTGGCCGGTGCGGCTTAACGGCGGCGTGGTGGAAGTCGGGCTGGCTTGAGGTCAAGCATCGGCAATAAGCAACGATAGCGGAGGCATCCATGAAAACAGCCGCACAGCTGCTGAAACTGAAAGTCGTGCAAAACCAGCACGTGCACAGCATCGCGCCAGACCAGATGGTGCTTGAAGCGCTGAAAATGATGGCCGAGAAGAATGTGGGCGCGCTGCCGGTCATCGAAGCGGGGCAGGTGGTCGGCGTTATCAGCGAGCGCGACTATGCGCGCAAGGTCGTTCTACAGGGACGCTCCTCGGTCGGCACACCGGTGCGCGACATCATGAGCGCGCCGGTGGTGACAGCCGACAGTCAGCAGAGCATCGAGCGTTGTATGGAAGTCATGACCGACAGCCACCTGCGGCATCTGCCGGTGTTAGATAGCGGCGAGCTGATCGGGTTATTGTCGATTGGCGACCTGGTCAAAGAGGCGATTGTCGAGCAGGCCGATTTGATCCGGCAGTTGGAGTACTACATTCGTGGGCACTAAGCGGGCCGGGGGCATGCTGAAGCCGCATTGGCGCGCGCGGGCGAAGCGTTGAGCCTGCGTCGCAACATGCAAAGCACCTGACAAATTTTTTTTGAAATCAAGGGGTTGCCAGCCTTCGGAAATCAGTACATAATTCACGCCATCGAAAGCACTGACCGCTGAAAAAGCTCAATGTTTTCAAGGAGTTAGATCTAGATCTTCTCCAAGACTGTACGCGTTTGGTGTTGTGCTACATGACATCAGATGTTTGAGGCCGAGTAGCAAAATGGTTATGCAGTGGATTGCAAATCCACCTACGCCGGTTCGATTCCGACCTCGGCCTCCACTTTAAACAAGCTCCGTAGATCGATGATTTACGGAGCTTTTTTATTTGCGTTGTCCTGCAAGATTTAGTCTTGAAATGGGCGTTTGCAAACTTGCTTCACCGGGACGGGATGTATATATTTCGTCCTCTGCTGCACAGGCGTCAGAACTGACAGATCGTCATTTGTCAGCCATCAGACTGCCTGACCGCGCTACCGCCCGAATGGCGAAACTGGTAGACGCATGGGACTTAAAATCCCCCGCTCGTAAGGGCGTGCCGGTTCGATTCCGGCTTCGGGCACCATGAATACCAAAGGCTTGCGTGAGATACCTCACGCAGGCCTTTTTCATTTTTACTCGGCTATTTTTCGAAGTGTTCTGCGAACGATCACTTTGCCGACTTCATCTTGTTGCGAGGCCCAGGATGGCATGGAAGACACTTAAGTACCTGATGGTATCGGGCATCGTTCTGGTGAGCGTGGCCTACGCGTCAAGGTATGTGTACTTCAATTACTACATGGAGTACCAGGCTAAAAACCTTGTCAGGGATTTTCTGAAAGACCCTCAATCCGCGGTGTTCAGGAACATTGACTCCAGGCACCAGGTATTTTGCGGCGAGGTGAACAGTAGAAACAGCTTCGGGGGAATGGTCGGTTTTTCAAGGTTCATCGCACTTCCTCGCGATAACAGAGTTGTACTGGAAGAAGAGTTTGAAAGCCGAAACGCTGGGGAATTGTTTGAGCAGTCGTGGAGGCTGACCTGCGAACCGGCTTGAGTGGGACTCTTACCGTAATTTATAAAATCAAGGGTTTGCGAGCGAAAGCTGATGCAAACCCTTGTTTGTTTCCGGTCAACTATTTTCACTTGCCGCTTTTGTCAGCAGGCTGATTCGCCTTGCGTCGATCAGCGCCGGAAGGGTTGCCGGTGTCAACGAGCCTTCTTTCTCGCAATATATTTTGCAATGCCTGACGAGCTGCCGGATCAAGCTGATGTTCTCTTGCTTTGAGCTCCAGCAAGATCGGGCTGGACCAGCGGCAGTATTCTTCTTCCGCCTCACGGATCGTCGTCATTTACTCCTCCTTGATCGGGCGCCTGCCCACATCGTCGGGGCAGAATCGATGCGATAGAAACCCTAGCTGAGGAAAACGCTTATCGCCAAAAATGAAATGGCACACAACGCTATTGAACTGATCGTCGAATAATCTATTCGGCTGATCTCAACCCCAGACACCCGTAGCCGCCGTGCGTCGAACAGAGTGAAATCGCCGAAACGAGAAATCATGGGGCCAGCGGCTGAGCCAAGTGAACGCGCTTCAGCCGCCGAACCTGTCTGTTAAACGAATGGTTGACCGCTAAAACCACGGGGCAACCGTTGCAGCCCGGCCATGGCGGTAAGTCGCTCGACCCATGCTGCGCGCCAGTCATTGGCGGCGTGAGTGGCTTTGGCTTTGCGTGCGGCGCGGCGTGCCGCGTTGCGTTGGTCTTTGCGTGCATCCTTGTATGCATCGGTGTTTCGGCAACTTCTGCATTTCACTCGGTTCAGTTCAGTGGTTGAGGTGAGCTTGCTGCCTTTGTGGCCGCAGGCCAGATGCCCGGCAACTTTGAAGTGAGTAACCATCAGACGCCTCCTTCGTGACGTGTGACCGTTTGACCTCTCGCGAGTGATGACGTTCGTTGAGTGCAGGCGAGCAAAAAGAAGGCCCGCATGCGGGCGGGCCAAGGGATGTTTCAAAAGGAGTAGGGCTACAGTAAGGCGTGAGTTGTGAAGGCTGTGTGAAATGACCGGGCAAAAAAAATCCCGGTACAGGGCCGGGTTTGGGATTCAGCGGCAGGTGATCAGGCAAGGACGCACCCGGTGACGATCATCGTCGCCGTTCATGCGTCCTGGCCGTGCGCTCGTGTCCGGAGTCCAGATCGAATCATCTGAACCGCGGCAGCGGCGGCTCGACAGGTTTGAGCGAAGACAGCGTGTTACGAATCAGCGGCGTGTCCTTCTCGATGTCGTTCAGGCGATCACGAATCCTGAGGGCAGTCGGGTGCCCGCCTTGATGATCGACCCAGTCGGCGATTTCCTTGCACGCTGCAGCCAAGCGAACCTGGCGCGAGTCGAGCAGGGTGAGCAGGGTGGTGATGGACTCTTTTTCGGACATGGCAAACACCTCCGTTCAAGAAACCTGGCAGTGGCAGCAAAAAGCCCGCTAGGAGCGAGCTTTCTGCCGATGGGTTCGCTGTTCCCTCAGCCATTTTTCAGTATAGACCCGGACTTCAGCCTTGTCGGGCCACCACTTGCGATCGGGCATTGAGTTGATCGCACGTGCGTTGGGCTTTTTCTTCAAGATCGTAGCCGTCACCGATGTAGCCGTTAGTCCGGGTATCGGTGATGCGATACCAGACGGCGGCTTCAGGGGGCTGATGTTGGTCTTCGCCTGCTCGGCGGCCATAAACGATGATCTTGTTGCAGCGCTTGACAACGTAAATGTCTTCCATGGCTTCACTCGAAGCTAATTCATGTCACAACAACTATAGAAGCCATTGGTGATCGCGCAAAAAATGGACAGGTCAGTTCGTCGGTTGAGTTACCTCGATCATCTTCTCCACATACATCGCCAGCCCGACTTCCTCAGCCCTCAAGCATTTACGTGTTCTCGGGCGCGGTAACTCGGCCAATGCCCCATCAGGGGCCGTTACGGCCATTGACGCGTGCCAGCGGATTTACGCCAGCACCGCCACCGCTTTGATTTGCGCCCAGAGCTGTTGGCCGGGATGCACCTGCAACTGATCCCGGGAGTAGCGGGTGATTCGCGCCAGCAGCGGTGTACCTGCCGCGTCCAGGCGAATCAGCACGTGGGCGGCGTTGTCTGCGCCCATTTCACTGATCACGGTCACCGGCAGACGGTTGAGGATGCTGCTTTGCTCGGCGCTGTGCAGGCTCAGGCTGACATCGCGCGCCTGGACCTTGCAACGCAACGCCTGGCCGGGGTCCATTGGCGTGTGCGTCACGCGGATGTTCAGAGCGGTGCCTGGCAGTTGCAAGGTCAGCAACTGATAATCGGCGTCATAGGCACTGACGTGGCCCTCGATCACCACGCCGGCGTCATCGCCCAACGCCAAAGGCAAATCGAGCCTGGCCAGCGTTTCGCCGATAGGGCCGCTGGCCAGGGCTTTGCCGTTGCTGAGCAGGACGATGTGGTCGGCCAGTCGCGCCACTTCATCCTGGGAATGGCTGACGTACAGCACCGGGATGTCCAGCTCATCGTGCAGCCTTTGCAGGTAGGGCAGGATTTCGCTTTTGCGTTGCGAATCCAGCGCCGCCAGCGGTTCGTCCATCAGCAACAGTTTCGGGCTGGTGAGCAGCGCGCGGGCGATGCCGACACGCTGTCGCTCGCCACCCGACAAGTGCTGCGGATGGCGGTCCAGCAGATGACCGATGCCCAACAGTTCCGTCGCGTGCGCCATGTCGACCCGGCGTTGTTGCCTGGGAATTCGCTTGAGGCCGAACTGCAGGTTCGCCAACACCGACAAGTGCGTAAACAGACTGGCTTCCTGGAAGACATAACCGATCGCGCGTTTGTGCGGCGCTACGAAAATCTTCTTGTCGCTGTCCTGCCAGACTTCATCGTTGACCTGGATAAAGCCTTGTTCGGCCCGTTCCAGGCCTGCGATGCAGCGCAAACAGGTGGTCTTGCCCGAGCCGGAATGGCCGTAAAGCGCGGTGACGCCACGGCCGGGCAGTTGCAAGTCCACATTCAGGGCGAACCCCGAATACCTCAGTTTCAGACGTGTTTGAATCATCGATCAGCTCCAGCCCGCTTTGGTTTTACGGCTGGAGTACAGCGCCAGTAAAACGGCAAACGAGAACACCAGCATCGCCCCGGCCAGCCAGTGGGCCTGGGCGTATTCCATGGCTTCGACGTGATCGTAGATCTGCACCGAGACCACGCGGGTCTTGTCGGGGATGTTGCCGCCGATCATCAGCACCACGCCAAACTCACCGACAGTGTGAGCGAAACCGAGAATCGCGGCGGTGATGAACCCCGGTCGGGCCAGAGGCAGGATCACGCTGAAAAAGGTGTCCCAGGGATTGGCGCGCAAGGTCGCAGCCACTTCCAGCGGGCGGGTGCCGATGGCAGAAAAAGCGTTTTGCAACGGCTGGACCACGAACGGCATCGAATAGAGCACCGAGCCGATCACCAATCCGGCAAAACTGAACGTCAGGGTGCCAAGCCCCAGCGATTGAGTGAAGTGGCCGATAAAGCCGTTAGGGCCTAACGCCAGCAACAGATAAAAACCGATCACCGTGGGCGGCAGCACCAGGGGCAGGGCGACAATCGCCCCGACCGGGCCGCGCAGCCAGGATTGGGTGCGCGAGAGCCATAACGCAATCGGAGTGCCGATCACCAGCAGGATAACCGTCGTCAGGGACGCCAGTTTCAGGGTCAGCCAGATGGCGGAAAAATCGGCACTCGTTAGCGTCATTTAGAGTTGGTAACCGTAGGATTTGATGACAGCAGCGGCTTTCGGACCTTTGAGGTAGTCAACCAGCGCCTTGGCAGCCGGGTTGTCCTTGCCTTTGTTGAGGATCACCGCGTCTTGTTTGATCGGGTCGTGCAGGCTGGCCGGAACGATCCACGCCGAACCGCTGGTGACTTTGCCGTCTTTGTAGATCTGCGACAAGGCGACAAAGCCCAGTTCTGCGTTACCGGTTGAGACAAACTGATATGCCTGGGTGATGTTCTGGCCTTCAACGATCTTGTCTTTGACCTTGTCGGTCAGGCCCTGCTTGGCCAAAACCTGGGTGGCAGCCAGGCCATAAGGAGCGGCTTTCGGGTTGGCGATGGAGAGATGCTGATATTCGTTCTTTTTCAGCACGTCCCCTTTGGCATCGACGTAACCTTCCTTGGCCGACCACAACGCCAGGGTGCCAACGGCGTAAGTGAAGCGCGAACCCTTGACGATGTCGCCTTCGGCTTCGAGTTTTTGCGGGGTGGTGTCGTCCGCCGACAGGAACACTTCAAACGGCGCGCCATTCTTGATCTGCGTATAGAACTGGCCGGTTGCCCCAAAGGAGGTGACCAGTTTGTGCCCGGTGTCTTTCTCGAAATCGGCAGCGATAGCCTGGATCGGCGCGGTGAAGTTGGCCGCGACGGCGACCTGGACTTCGTCCGCCTGGGCCGCGCCAATGGCGAACACAGCGAGCAGGCTCGCCAGGCAAGTAGGGGCAAAACGTGAGGCACGAATGGTCATGAAACGGCTCCGTTGTAGGCAGGGACAGCGAGGGGTTAAAACGCTATATAGCGGAATATATAGCGAATTGCCTGCAAACGGAATGTGTTGATCTCGATTGCATTGCGGCGAAACGCCTCGCCTCAGGTCTTGTGCCTAGCGGTGCAACAGTTTCGCCAATCCGTCTTGGGCCAGACGCTGCGTCAATTCTGCTGTCGTCATCTCAACCCCTAACCTGAACGCCTGCCCGGCCCAGAGGTTGCTGAAATCCGCTTCGCCCTTTGCCCGCAATGGCATCAATGCCCCACCCGCCAACGGGAAGGCCGGTGCTTTATCGCAGATCGGTCCGAGTTCGCGCATCACGCGATTGAGAATCCCGCGTGCCGGGCGGCCGGTGAAAATGTTGGTGACGGCCGTCTCGCTTTCTTTGGCCGTGCGCAACGCCTTGTGATGAGAGGCGCTGACCTTGGCTTCCGGCGTAAACAAATACGCCGTGCCCACCTGCACCGCGGACGCGCCCAACAGAAACGCCGCTGCCACGCCCCGTGCATCGGCAATGCCGCCAGCGGCAATCACCGGCACTTTCACCGCGTCGACAATTTGTGGCAGCAGCGCGAAGAGGCCCACCTGGCTGCTCAAATCGTCGCTGAGAAACATGCCCCGATGGCCACCGGCTTCGTAACCCATGGCGATGATCGCGTCACAGCCATGTTGCTCAAGCCAGACGGCTTCTTCGACAGTCGTTGCCGAAGACAGCACTTTCGCCCCGGTCGCCTTGACACGATCCAGCAGGGATTTTTCCGGCAGGCCGAAGTGAAAACTCACCACTTCGGGGCGGCATTCTTCGATCACTTCACAGGTCGCGTTATCGAACGGCGCGCGATTGGATACGGGCGTCGGCGCGTCGAAATCCACGCCGAGTTCGCGGTAGTAGGGTTCCAGCAGATTCTTCCAGTCCCGGGCACGTTGCTCGTCGGCAGCGGGCGGCTGATGGCAGAAGAAGTTGACGTTGATCGGGCGTTGAGTGTGTTGGCGAATGGTCTTCAATTCTTCGCGCAACTGTTCGGTGGTCAGCATGGCTGCGGGCATCGAGCCCAGGCCGCCGGCATTGCTCGCGGCGATCACCATGGCCGAACCGGTTGCGCCAGCCATCGGAGCCTGGATGATCGGCAGTTCGACCCCCAGCAAATCAATGATTCGGGTATCTGGCCATTGGCTCATTTCAAGGTTCTCCGGGTCATGACGGGGAAGGGCTGTAGAACGGGACTTGTATCAGCAAAGACAGGCGCAAGGCCAATCGGGTTTCAGGATGGGGCATTCCTGGATTGGCTTAAAGTCGGGTACGGCAAAAGGTTGCCGTGTGATATTCCAGTAGCACGACAACTGAATGATCTGACAGGAGACGACAATGTTCCAAGGCATTTTGATCGACAAAGACGACAGCGGTTACCGGGCCACACTGCAAGAGATCAATGACGATCAACTGCCCGAGGGCGATGTGACAGTGCGTGTGGCGTACAGCACGCTTAACTTCAAGGACGGTCTGGCGATCACCGGCAGCAGCCCGGTGGTGCGAAAATTCCCGATGGTGCCGGGCATTGATCTGGCGGGGACTGTCGAAGTCAGTGGGCATCCGGACTACAAGGTCGGTGATCAAGTCGTACTCAATGGCTGGGGAGTAGGTGAAGGGCATTGGGGCGGATTGGCGCAGAAGGCGCGCCTGAATGGCGACTGGCTGATTCCGCTGCCTCGAGAGTTCACCGCTGCCCAGGCAATGGCGATAGGCACGGCCGGTTACACGGCGATGCTGAGTATCCTGGCCTTGGAACATAACGGGGTGACGCCTGAGCAGGGTGATGTTCTGGTCACGGGCGCCAACGGTGGTGTAGGCAGTTTCGCCATCGCGCTGTTGAACAAGCTCGGCTACCGGGTGGTCGCGTCCACTGGCCGCACCTCCGAACACGACTACCTCAAGCAATTGGGTGCCAGCGAAATCATCGACCGCGCGACCTTGTCCGAGTCGGGAAAACCGCTGGCCAAAGAGCGTTGGGCGGCCGTGATCGACTCGGTCGGCAGTCACACCCTGGCCAACGCCTGTGCCAGCACGAAAGCCAACGGCACTGTTGCCGCGTGTGGTCTGGCGCAGGGCATGGACTTTCCGGCGTCTGTCGCCCCGTTCATTTTGCGCGGTGTGACCCTGGCCGGAATCAACAGCGTGACCCAACCCAAAGCCAAACGGGTACTGGCCTGGAACCGTCTGGCCAAGGATCTGGACTTTGCCTTGCTGCCGCTGATCAGCCACGAAATCGGTTTGAGTGAGGCGATCGATGCGGCACCGCGATTGCTCGCCGGTCAACTGCGCGGCCGTGTGGTGGTGGATGTGAATCGCTGAAAGCAAAAAACGCAGCCTGCGACTGCCGCAGGCTGCGAGCTTTTTATTTATTGGCTTTCGCGCTCCAACAACTGCCGCTTGCGCTCCACTCCCCAACGATACCCCGACAAGTTGCCGTCACTGCGCACCACGCGATGGCACGGGATGGCCACCGCCAGACTGTTCGCGCCACAGGCCTGGGCCACGGCGCGCACCGCTTTCGGCGAGCCGATGCGCTGCGCGATGTCGGCGTAGCTGGCGGTGCTGCCGACAGGAATCTCCTGCAGGGCTTGCCAGACGCGCTCCTGAAACGCCGTGCCGCGCACATCCAGAGGCAAGTCCAGGCCGATAGCCGGCGCTTCGATAAACCCGACAACCTGGGCGATCAACTGCTCGAACCCGTGGTCGGCGCCGATCAGGTTGGCCCGCCGAAACTTGTCCTGCAGGTCGCACACCAATTGGTGCGGATCATCACCCAGCAGAATCGCGCACACCCCACGTTCGCTTTGCGCCACCAGAATCGCCCCTAAAGAACACTGGCCGACGGCAAACCGAATATCGTTGTTCTGGCCTTCGGCGCGGTAGTCGCCAGGTTTCATCCCCAACAATTGATCCGCCGCCTCATAAAATCGGCTATTGGAATTGAAACCGGCGTCATACAAGGCATCGGTCACCGAGCCTCCATCGATCAAACGTTGGCGAACCTTGCGTGAACGATGGGCCGTGGCGTAACCCTTGGGCGTCAGCCCGGTCACGGCTTTAAACACTCGGTGAAAGTGGAAGCTGCTCAGGCCCGCCACGTCGGCCAGTTCACTCAGTGCCGGCAGATGCTCTGCGGTCTCGATCTGACGGCATGCGGCAGCCACCGTTGCGGCATGTTGCGCGGCGACGTCACTTTGATCCTTCGCCGCGCGTTTGCTCGGGCGGTAGCCGGCCGCCTGGGCTTGCTCGGCGGTGTCGAAGAATTCGACGTTCTGCGGCTTGGGCAAACGCGCCAGACTGCTGGGGCTGCAATAGATGCCGGTGGTTTTCACGGCATACACAAACTGCCCGTCTGCGCGGGGATCGCGTGCGACGACGGCGGCCCAGCGCGGATCGTTTTCGGTGGCGATTCTTGTCGATTGGCGTGTCATGGCTTCTTGTCCGTTGACCTGTTTGATTCAGATTATCCAGCCGGCGCAGTCGTCGCACTCCGGGGCTTGCGGTCAAATTCGAAGATTCATTTTGCGGTACGAAACGTGAAGTTGATCCGTTGCTCGCCCATTCGCGGGTGCTGACCGTCCTTGATCGGCAAGACACCGTGATAACGCAAGCGATCAACGCCGCCCCAGACCACGATATCGCCGTGCAACAGTGGCACTCGCTGGCTTTTATCGCTGCGTTCAAACCCGCCAAACAAGAACATCGCCGGCAAGCCCAGGGAGACCGAAACGATCGGCGCCGCGTAGGACGCTTCATCCTTGTCTTGATGCAATGACATTTTGGCGCCGGGGACATAACGGTTGATCAGGCACGAATCGGGTACGAAATCAGCAAAACCGGCTTCGCGCGCCGCCGCTTGTGCGAGCGCCAAAAACACCGCAGGCATAGCCGGCCAGGGCGCGTCGGTTTGCGGATCATTGCGGGTGTAGCGATAACCGCTGCGGTCGGTGGTCCAGCCCCAGGTGCCGCAACTGCTCATGGCTGCCGACATGATGAAGCCGCCGGGCGTGACCATCTGCCGAAACGGCGCGGCGGCCAGAACCGCTTCCAGTGCAGGCAGCAAACGATCCAGCCAGGGCAGGGCAAAGCCTCTCAGTACGCAGGACTGTTCGCCGATCTGCTCGCGCCGAGGTAGCTGCTCGGGCTCGGCGTCGGCAAACAGGTCGAAAGTGCTCGGGGTCATGGGGTCATGTCGCATCGTGAAAGATGATTCCAAGGGTATGCCGTTTTCCGCTGTGCAGGCGACTGACCCCGTGGCGCAACGTGACACGGTAGAAGCCGCGAACGCCTTTGACTGGTCGTTGGTTGACGGCAAAGATCAGCCCGTCACCTTTCTTCAGGCCAATCACCTGGGGGCGAGACTGCATCCGTGGCCGTTGCTCGGTCAGTACAAACTCGCCGCCGGTGAAATCTTCGCCTGGCTCTGACAGAAGAATCGCCACTTGCAGTGGAAAAACGTGTTCACCGTACAGATCCTGATGCAGGCAGTTGTAGTCCTGTGGCCCATATTGCAGCAACAACGGCGTTGGGCGTTGCTGACCCGCGGCATGACAGCGCTCTAGGAACGCCTCGTGCCTTGGAGGGAAGCGGATCGGCAAGTCCATCTGCTCGTACCAGCGATTGGCAATCGGCACCAGTCGCGGGTAAAGCGCATTGCGCATTCGGCAGACGAGATCCGGTAGCGGATAGCGGAAGTATTTGTACTCGCCGCGGCCAAAGCCGTGGCGGGCCATCATGACCTGGGAGCGGAAAGGCTCTGGGTTCGCATAGAGCGCGCTGATGTCGTCACACTCTTCGGCACTCAGCAATGACCGGATGATGGCGCAGCCATCCTGATCGAGTTGCTGGTACAGAATGTCCCAGTCGAGTGCATCGAGCGTACGCTCGTTAAACATGTGCTGACTCCTTAACCCAGGGTTGAGGTGGCCAGTCTAGGGAGCGCTGCCGTCGTGAACACTCCGGCGCTTGCGGTCAAATTCAACGGACGGAGCAGACATCCCGGTTGTCGCTCCGAATCCCGTTACAGCGCTTTGCTGACGCTGATCTCGCTGATGACGTCTTCGCCCTGGCCATGAATGGCGTCCAGCGCGGCTTTGGCTTCTGCTTCGGTGCCGTTTTCAAGCTGGGCAAATTCGAAGCGGCGTTCGCCGTTGAGTTTGTATTTGATGACGTACTTGGTTGTTTGGGTCACGGTCATATCTGCCTGTGTTCGAGTCGGGCGGTGCTCAGCTCAGTTTCGTGGTGGAGCGGCGGATGATCTTGATCGAGTGGGACAAGGTCGGTTTGCGGGTCACGCTGATCGCCCGACGGTTGACGGTGTCGATGGTGATGTTCCAGAAACCGGTGCTTGGTGCAGTAATACGGGCCGGGAAGGTGTCGAATGCACCACCATGGTAAGTGTGACGGCCGCCATTTTTGAAGCTGCGGAAATTGGCGTCGTTCATCAAGCGGATGTTGCACATTTGCGAGCACTGGATGACGACGATGTCGTCTTCGTTGAGGTGCTCGCGCTGGTGGATAAATTTCATGAGGCGCCTCCAGAAGGGCTTTTTCTACAAAATCAAAACGATAGCATGGGCGATTGGCGCAGTTTATCAGCCCGAACGGGTTATTATCCGGTCGTCGAGCTCCGCTTTGACAATTAAAAACAGTTATTCGGAATTCTATGAGCGATAAAAGCAGTGGGCCTCGGAGAAAACCAGCATTTGTGCTGTCGGAGGGTCTTTGTCGGAGGTTTTTTATGAAGTGGGGTGTGTGGGGCTTGCCGTTGGCGTTGGCGATGAGTGGTTGTGCGAGCGTCTCGGAAATCAACGAATCGCTGCCCACCATGAGCGTGATTTCAGGCAAGAAGCCCCATGAGTACGCACAATGCCTGACCGAAAAACTGGCCAGCAGTCGCGGCGCCCTGCAAGTCGAGCCGCAGGGCAAAGACGGTGTGCGGGTCATTGTGCCGCAGAAGTTCTCCTCTGGCCCGGCCGCCGTATTCGATATCGAAGAACGCTCCAGTGGCAGCAGCATCAAGCTGCATGAGCGCATCTCCAATGTGCCGTTACGCCCCATGGATGTGCGCGATGCCGCCACGGCGTGCATTTCCGGCTGATAGACTGGCGACAGTCAGCATCGATGCCGTCAAAGCAACGCTTTGGCGGCATTGTCATTTCTGGAGTCGAGCATGAAGCGAGAGCAGGTACGGGAACGGCACGCAGAGGGTCACATCTCTGCTACCCATGTGATTCAAAATCCGGCTGATCCGGGGGAATGGATCGTGTTTTTCAAGAAAAGCGCCGGGCGCAGCTATTTTCTGGTGGACGATAACGATGAAGTCGAATCCTTCAGTCGTCTCGACGATCTGATCGAGACCGTGCGCGGTCTCGGGATCAAGTTCGCCGAAATTCACATGTAGGGCAGGGCGCCTTACTTGCAGACCACCACGACGCTGCGGTTTTTGTAGTTGCCTACGTCGACGCCGAGGGTCTTGTCGCTTTCCTTGGTCGACGGGGTTCCGTCGGTGCCGACGATTCGATAGCCGGTGCCAGCGCAGGAGGCATCGGCTTTTTCATAGCAGGAGGCCCACGAATTGGCTTCGCCGGAGCAGTCGATGGACAGGCCTGTTTCGCCATTGCCCAGGTAAGTCTTTTCAGAGGTGGCGCAGCCACTCAGGGCCAATATCGC
The DNA here is from genome assembly GCF_019956105.1 of Pseudomonas sp. BF-RE-25. Lineage (NCBI taxonomy): Bacteria > Pseudomonadati > Pseudomonadota > Gammaproteobacteria > Pseudomonadales > Pseudomonadaceae > Pseudomonas > Pseudomonas sp. BF-RE-25. The sequence continues at coordinate 80,098 of NZ_JAHBDB010000004.1, read as the reverse complement.
AATCAAAGGCAAAAATCTATTCATGTCGTGGTCGTCGTCAGGGTGATGGGGCCAAGCCTGTGACAGCGCCGGCATCAAAAGGTTATAGCGAAAGGCCACTTCGTTTCATCCAATCACAAAAAAGCCCTGCGCGAGGCAGGGCTTGGTCATGCAAATCGGCTCCGGATCAGGACTTGTCCTTGCCGCGACGCTTCGGCTCCGGGTGTTCGAGTTCCAATACAGACGCCACTTCAATCGCCAACGCTTCAGTCGGGAATGGCCCGGCGATATTCTCGCCGCCGACGCTGGCTACCCACCACTGGCCGTCTTTCGCCTGATTGATCAGGAACCCGTTGACACTTTTTGCTACCGACATCTATCTGCCTCGTTGGCTGGTTCAATTGCGCAATGATAACGCCAAACGCACGCAATCGGTGTTGATGGGTGTAGGGTGGGTGCGATTGCATGCTCGGTTGTCGCCTGTGCAGCCCCGAAAATCTGCTATCTATAAGAGGCATCGCGACGTTCTGCGGAACTATCCGCAAGAATATTTCTCTATGTTGGCATCGGTTAGCCAGTGCGGGGCATTGTAAGGTGCACGCCGCCTGATTAGACTGCGCCGAAACTCGTACACACAGCCCTTTCAAGGACTTTTATGATCAAGAAATGCTTGTTCCCAGCAGCCGGTTACGGTACTCGCTTCCTGCCAGCGACTAAAGCCATGCCCAAAGAAATGCTGCCGGTGGTAAACAAGCCACTGATCCAGTACGGCGTCGAAGAAGCTCTGGATGCCGGTTTGACCGAAATCTCCATCGTTACCGGTCGTGGCAAGCGCGCCCTGGAAGACCACTTCGACATCAGCTACGAGCTGGAAAACCAGATCAAGGGCACCGACAAAGAGAAATACCTGGTCGGCATCCGCAAACTGCTGGACGAGTGCTCTTTCTCCTACACTCGCCAGACCGAAATGAAAGGCCTGGGTCATGCCATCCTGACCGGTCGTCCGCTGATCGGCGACGAACCTTTCGCCGTGGTGTTGGCGGATGACTTGTGCGTCAACCTCGAGGGTGACGGCGTACTGACGCAGATGGTCAAGCTGTACAAACAGTACCGCTGCTCGATCATTGCGATCCAGGAAGTCGATCCGCAGGAAACCAACAAGTACGGCGTAATTGCCGGTGACCTGATCGGTGATGACCTCTACCGCGTTCGCAACATGGTCGAGAAACCAGCGCCTGAAGACGCGCCGTCGAACCTGGCGATCATCGGTCGTTACATCCTGACCCCGGACATCTTCGACCTGATCAAGCAAACCGAGCCAGGCAAGGGCGGCGAGATCCAGATCACCGACGCCCTGATGAAACAGGCGCAAAACGGTTGCGTCATTGCCTACAAATTCAAAGGCAAGCGTTTCGACTGCGGTGGTGCTGAAGGCTACATCGAAGCAACCAACTTCTGCTTCGAGAACTTCTACAAGACTGGCAAGGCTTACTGATAGCGTTTGACCTGCTTGTTTCTTAAAAGCCACCTTCGGGTGGCTTTTTCATTTTCCGGCCCCATATCGTTTGCAGCGCTTGCCCAATGGACGTCTGCGGGTATGCTGTTTGCCTGCCGAGGAGATTGAAAATGGCCTACGATTTTGACCTTTATGTGATTGGCGCCGGTTCCGGCGGTGTGCGAGCGGCGCGTTTTGCGGCCGGGTTTGGCGCGAAAGTGGCCGTGGCCGAGAGTCGTTATCTGGGCGGTACGTGCGTGAACGTCGGCTGCGTGCCGAAGAAATTGCTGGTCTACGGTGCGCACTTCGCCGAAGACTTCGAGCAGTCTTCGGGCTTTGGCTGGACGCCGGGCGAAGCACAGTTTGATTGGGCAACGCTGATTGCCAACAAGGATCGCGAGATCAATCGCCTGAACGGTATCTATCGCAACCTGCTGGTTAACAGCGGTGTGACCTTGCATGAAGGGCACGCGAAGATCGTCGATCCTAATACGGTCGAGATTAATGGCGAGCGTTTTACTGCGAAGAACATCCTGATCGCCACGGGCGGCTGGCCGCAGATTCCGGAGATTCCGGGGCATGAACACGCGATCAGCTCCAACCAGGCATTCTTCCTCAAAGAGCTGCCAAAACGTGTGCTGGTTGTCGGTGGCGGTTACATCGCCGTTGAATTCGCCGGTATTTTCCACGGCCTAGGCGCCGAAACCACGTTGCTGTATCGCGGGGATCTGTTCCTGCGCGGTTTTGACGGCGCGGTGCGTAAGCACTTGCAGGAAGAGCTGACCAAGCGTGGCATGAACCTGCAATTCAATGCCGACATCGAGCGCATTGAAAAGCTCGCCGACGGCAGCTTGAAGGCAACGCTCAAGGACGGTCGCGAACTGGAGGCGGATTGCGTGTTCTACGCCACAGGCCGGCGTCCGATGCTGGACAACCTGGGGCTGGAAAACACTGGGGTCAAACTCGACAAGAAAGGCTTCGTCGAGGTCGATGAGCAATACCAGACCGCCGAGCCGTCGATCCTAGCGCTGGGCGATGTGATCGGCCGGGTTCAGCTCACGCCGGTTGCGCTGGCTGAAGGCATGGCCGTTGCGCGTCGCTTGTTCAAGCCTGAGCAGTATCGCCCGGTGGATTACAAGATGATCCCGACGGCCGTATTCAGCTTGCCGAACATCGGCACGGTCGGCCTCACGGAAGAAGAGGCTCGCGAGGCCGGCCATGACGTGGCGATCTTCGAAAGCCGTTTCCGCCCGATGAAGCTGACCCTGACCGAATGTCAGGAGCGCACGCTGATGAAGCTCGTGGTGGACGGCAAAACCGACAAGGTGTTGGGTTGCCACATGGTCGGACCGGATGCCGGCGAGATCGTGCAAGGTCTGGCGATTGCCTTGAAGGCGGGCGCTACCAAGCGTGACTTCGACGAAACCATCGGCGTGCACCCGACGGCCGCCGAAGAGTTCGTCACCATGCGTACACCGGTCGCGGGTTAATCGGCCTTGGCTGCGTCTGGCGCTGTCGCAATGACCGCTGCCAGGCGCACGCTTTCATCGAGGCTCGCCTGAGTCTTCAGTAATTCAATTTCCAGCGCTTTGTTTATCTGCGACTGCTCCTCGACGTTCTGCTTCAGCGACTGGCTCTCCAGCAGTGCTGCGCGCAGGCGTTCCTGGAGGAGGGTGCGTTCGCTGTCGATCCGGTTGACCTGTTCCAGCAGTTGATCCTGGCGGGTATGGGTGTGCTTGAGCTGTTCTTGCAATAGGCTCAGCTCGCGCAGCGTGCCACGGTTTTCGGTCAGCAGGCGTTCGTTGTCGCGGTGCAATTGGGTGATTTCATCCTGACGCACCAGGGCGTTTTGCTGGGCCTGGCGCAACTCCATCTGAATCTGCTGCACCTGGCCCTCATGGCGGCTTTGTTCCTGCTCGCGCTGCTCTTTGACGGCGTTGCGATAGTGCTCCAGTGCGTCACGGGCGTGCAGGTGCTTTTCCTCAAGGGAGCGGATCTGCTCGTCCTTGTCCTGCAAGCGCAACTCGAAATCGGCGAGCGCCTGGTTCATTCCGGCGTTACGGGTTTGCTCGGTCTGCAGCATCGACAGGGTGTTTTGCAGGGTGTCGGACTCCTGCGTCAGCGCCAGGGTTTGAATCTCGTACTGCTGCTGCAATTCGCTGTTGGCTTCCTGGGCGTCTGTCAGCTGGCTTTCCAGGTTTTTTCGTTGCTGTTCGAACTGCGCGCGAGCCTGATCGATCGGTTCCTGCGCCTGCTCTTTGAGCCGTTGCGCAAGGCGCGAGACCAGCCCGGCCAGCTCGTCATCGATGGGTTCGGAGGAGGGCGCTACCGGCTCGGCGCCGTCATCCAGCTCCTTCAAGTACCGGTGAATAGTGGTTTTCGAGCCGGTATTGCCCATTTCGATCCGTACTGCATCGATGCTGGGGTTTTCACCGCGAGCCAGAATTGCCAAGCGTGCCGCTTGCACCACTGCTTTGTTAACACCACCGCGTGCCATGAACTCTCCTACGATTTCGTACTGTGGTACGTACCACTAAAGTACACAATGTACCACGCCAGCAAACAACATTAAATACACGAAGTATTCACGCGGGATATACTGGTATTACCCCGTGTGACAGCGATCCTGAATTGTTCGAAGCTCCATTTCCGTACACAACCCTCCTGTAGGAGCGAGCCTGCTCGCGAAAAACCTCCAGGCACCGCGATCACTCAGGCAGTTAGCGTCATCGTTTACGTCCATCGCGAGCAAGCTCGCTCCTACAGGAGTCACCGCCATGAGCGATCTGGATCGTTACCTGCAAGCCGCCACACGCGACAACACTCGCCGAAGTTACCGGGCGGCCATCGAACATTTCGAAGTCGATTGGGGCGGGTTTCTACCGGCCACGGCTGACAACGTTGCGCGTTATCTGGTGGCGTATGCGGGTGAGTTATCGATCAATACGTTGAAACTGCGGTTGTCGGCCCTGGCGCAGTGGCACAACAGCCAGGGGTTTGCCGATCCGACCAAGGCGCCCGTGGTGCGCAAAGTCTTCAAAGGCATTCGCGCGCTGCACCCGGCGCAGGAGAAGCAGGCGGAGCCATTGCAGCTTCAGCATCTGGAGCAAGTGGTGGCCTGGCTTGAGCAGGAGGCACAAACCGCGAAATCAAAAGACGACCGACCGGCGCTGTTAAGAGCCCGGCGCGATAGGGCGCTGATCTTGCTGGGCTTCTGGCGCGGTTTCCGCAGCGACGAGTTATGCCGCCTACAGATTGAGCACGTACAGGCCAGTGCCGGTTCAGGCATCACCCTGTATCTGCCACGCAGCAAGAGCGACCGCGAAAACCTTGGCAAGACTTACCAGACACCGGCGTTGCAGCGATTGTGTCCGGTGCAGGCATACATCGACTGGATGACCGAGGCTGCATTGGTGCGCGGGCCAGTGTTCCGTGGCATCGACCGCTGGGGGCATTTAAGCGAAGAGGGCTTGCACGCCAACAGCATCATCCCGTTATTGCGCCAGGCACTGGAGCGCGCCGGCATTGCGGCCGAGCACTACACCAGCCATTCGTTGCGACGTGGTTTTGCCACGTGGGCCCATCAAAGCGGTTGGGATTTGAAATCGCTGATGAATTACGTCGGCTGGAAGGATATGAAATCGGCCATGCGTTACGTAGAAGCCAGTCCATTTCTGGGAATGACGCGGATTTCGGAAAAGCCGTTGGCGCCCTAGATACCTTTTCCTTCTATTAATACTGTCTGCTAATAGCGAAAACCAATCAGCAGCATGAGGTTTGCCAATGAGCCATCCGTCCGTCGAGTGGGTAGAGTTCACTCCATCAACTTCTTAACCCTGACGGAGAGTCAACGATGCCTATCATCAACAGCCAAGTTAAACCATTCAAAGCTGACGCATTCAAAAACGGCGACTTCGTAAAAGTCTCGGACGCTGACCTGAAAGGCAAGTGGTCGGTTGTATTCTTCTACCCAGCAGACTTCACCTTCGTTTGCCCGACCGAACTGGAAGACCTGGCTGACAACTACGACGCGTTCCAGAAACTGGGCGTCGAGATCTACAGCGTTTCCACTGACACCCATTTTGCCCACGCTGCCTGGCACAACACTTCGCCAGCCATCGGCAAAATCCAGTACACCATGATCGGCGACCCGACCCACGCTATCTCCCGCAACTTCGACGTACTGATCGAAGAAGCTGGTCTGGCTGACCGTGGCACCTTCGTGATCAACCCTGAAGGCCAGATCAAAATCGTTGAGCTGAACGATGGCGGCGTTGGCCGTGACGCTTCCGAGCTGCTGCGCAAAATCAAGGCTGCCCAGTACGTCGCTGCTCACCCAGGCCAGGTTTGCCCAGCCAAGTGGAAAGAAGGCGAGGCCACTCTGGCTCCGTCCCTGGACCTGGTCGGCAAGATCTAAGTCTGTGACACGTTTCAAAGGGCGGAACTCCGCACCTACTCAGTAAGCTGCACCGCCCAATAGAAAAGCCCGGGCGAGATTCGCTCGGGCTTTTTTTCGCCTCAAAAAAGCCTTCGTCTCAATAAAACCAAGGAAATCGCCCGTATGTTGGACGCCAATCTTAAAGCCCAGTTGAAATCGTACCTGGAACGGGTCACCCAGCCGATCGAGATCGTTGCATCCCTCGACGACGGTGCGAAATCCCGGGAAATGCTCGAACTGCTGAAAGACGTTGCCAGTCTTTCCAGCCAAATTACTTTGCTCGACAACGGTGACGACACGCGTAAACCATCGTTCTCGATCAACCGCGCCGGTGCCGACATCAACCTGCGTTTCGCCGGCATCCCGATGGGCCACGAATTTACCTCGCTGGTGCTGGCCCTGCTGCAAGTCGGTGGCCACCCTTCGAAAGCCAGTGCGGAAGTGATCGAACAGATCCGCTCGCTCAAAGGCCAGTTCAGCTTCGAGACTTACTTCTCGCTGTCCTGCCAGAACTGCCCGGACGTCGTTCAAGCGCTGAACCTGATGGCCGTGCTCAACCCGAACATCCGTCACGTCGCTATCGACGGCGCGTTGTTCCAGGCCGAAGTCGATGATCGCAAGATCATGGCCGTGCCAAGCATTTACCTGAACGGCGAGATTTTCGGCCAGGGCCGCATGGGCCTGGAAGAAATCCTCGCCAAGATCGACACCAGTGGCGCCGAGCGTCAGGCCGAGAAAATCAGCGCCAAAGAAGCCTTTGATGTGCTGGTGGTCGGCGGTGGCCCGGCCGGTGCTTCGGCAGCGATCTACGCCGCCCGTAAAGGCATTCGCACCGGTGTGGCAGCTGAACGTTTTGGTGGGCAGGTGCTGGACACCATGGCCATCGAAAACTTCATCTCCGTGCAGGAGACCGAAGGGCCGAAACTGGCCAGCGCGCTCGAAGAGCACGTCAAGCAATACGACGTCGATATCATGAACCTGCAACGGGCCACCGCGCTGGTCCCGGCGAAGAATCCAGGCGAGTTGCACGAGGTTCGTTTCGAAAGCGGCGCGACCCTCAAGACCAAGGCGCTGATTCTTGCCACCGGCGCCCGCTGGCGTGAAATGGGGGTGCCGGGCGAGCAGGAATACAAAGCCAAAGGCGTGTGCTTCTGCCCGCACTGCGATGGCCCGCTGTTCAAAGGCAAGCGCGTAGCGGTGATCGGCGGCGGTAACTCCGGCGTTGAAGCGGCGATCGATCTGGCCGGTATTGTCAGCCACGTCACGCTGCTGGAATTCGACAGCAAGCTGCGCGCCGATGCGGTGTTGCAACGCAAGTTGTTCAGCCTGCCCAACGTTGATGTCATCACCAGCGCACTGACCAGTGAAGTGAAGGGTGACGGCCAGAAGGTGACCGGGCTGGTCTACAAGGATCGCGATTCGGGTGAGTTCAACACGGTGAACCTTGAAGGTATCTTCGTGCAGATCGGTCTGCTGCCCAACACCGACTGGCTCAAAGGCACCATCGAGTTGTCGCCTCGCGGCGAGATCATCGTTGATGCCCGTGGCGAAACCTCGATGCCGGGCGTGTTCGCCGCCGGTGACGTGACGACCGTGCCGTACAAGCAGATCGTGATTGCAGTAGGCGAGGGCGCCAAGGCTTCGCTGAGCGCATTCGATCACTTGATCCGGACATCGGCCCCGGCATAAACCGGACGCTGAAAACACAAAACCCCATGAGTGATCATGGGGTTTTTTGTGTCTTGCACAGTCCAGAATGTGGGAGCGAGCCTGCTCGCGATAGCGGTGTGTCAGACGACTCAAGTGTTGAAGTTGAGTCCGCATCGCGAGCAGGCTCGCTCCCACAGGGGGACGGTGTCGTACATTACAACGGCGCTGGCTGGATGATCTCGACCCAGTAAGCATCCGGGTCCTTGATGAATGCCAGGCTCTTCATGCGGCCGTCGTTCAGACGCTTCTGGAAATCGCAGCCCAGCGCTTCGAAGCGTTCGCACGCAGCGACGATGTCCGGCACCGAGATGCAGATGTGGCCGAAACCGCGCGGGTCGGTGTTGCCGTTGTGGTAGGCGAAATCCGCATCGTTTTCGGTGCCGTGGTTGTGGGTCAGCTCAAGGATGCCAGGGATCGACTTCATCCATTGGGTGCGGGCGGCGGCATCGGCCGGGATCTGGTTCTTGTCGACCAGCGCCAGGAAATACAGGCTGAACTCGGCTTCCGGGAAGTCGCGCTTTTCCACCAGCGAGAAACCGAGGACCCGCGTGTAGAAATCCAGGGACTTGGTGATGTCTTTGACCCGCAGCATTGTGTGGTTGAACACGAAGTTCTGCGTTGCGGTGTCAGGTTGGGCGGTGACGCCTGGGAAGGTGTTCAATTCGTGCAGGCTCATGGGCCCTCCGGAAAATAAGTGGGGCTAACGAATGGCGTCAATGATACGCAAGGGCGCAGGCATCACCAAACCCAAACCACCCGCTATTGCCTGACAGGCGGACGAGGCTCAGACTTTATCGCTCAATCCGTGAGTATTCATTGCAATGATCCGATCCTGTAAATCGCTGTTCGTTCTGATTTTCCTGCTGTCAGGCGTTACCTGTGCTCATGCGGATGCCCCGATCGTGACCTGGCCAGATGGCTGGGAAGTCGAAGCCACCCCGCCAGATCAGGCTACGCCTCAAGTGTCCCGGCAGCGCGCGGTGAAAAACGATCAGGGCGGTACGCCGTTGATGGTGATGGAGTTGACCATGACGACAGTGGAAAGCGGTCATCAGGTCAATCTGCAAGGTGTGCTGCTGGAAATGCGCAAGTCCGTGCAGAAGGACTTCTTTCAGGGCGGCTATCAAAGCGTGTGCAACAAAATCCATCCGGCAACGTTGAGCCGCCTGGAGGCACTGGAAACTACCTGCACCATTACGCAGAACGGACGCCACGTGCTTTCGCAAACATTGGTCGCGGCGGTGGATGCCGATAAGGCTTATGTTCTTTCGTACGCAGGTCAGGCAGAGGCTTACAAGGCAAGCCTGGGTGAAATAGAGGCTGCTCGTAACAGCTTGAAACTTTAGATAACGGTTTGCACGGTCGTGCATTTCGCAATGTTTAGATACCCAAAGGGATTAAGCACAAAGTTAGTCGATATGTAGCGAATTGATCGATTTCAATCGTTGCATTTAACAGGTATCCATAAAAAAGCCCTGCTTGATGCAGGGCTTTTTTGTCACCGCGAGTGCTTAGCCGCGAAGCCAGGAATCAACGGTGGAGGCACCGTATTGTTCCTTCCAGGCTTTCAGGCCGCGGTGGTTGCCGCCCTTGGTTTCAATCAGTTCACCGGTGTGCGGATTCTGATAAACCTTGACCACGCGAGCGCGGCGGGTTTTCGGCGCGGCGGCCTGCTGCAGGCCGGATTTTGCCGGGTTCGGATCGAGAATGGCGATGATGTCGCGCAAGCTCTTGCCGTAGGTTTTCATCAGCCCCTGGAGCTTTTCTTCGAATTCGATTTCTTTCTTGAGCCCGGCATCGTTCTTCAGGGATTCCAGCTGCTTGAGCTGCTCTTGAAGGGCCTTTTCAGCTGCACGAAATTCAGCGAGTCTGGACAATATCTTTACTCCAATAGTGTGTTTGGCTGATACCAACCGCAAACAAAGCTATAAGCCAAGAGCCTTGTAGCGACTCGGTGATAGTGGCTCACCTGCCAATTTATAGCAGGCATGAAAAATTGTAGTAGTTAATGGGAAAAGAGTAAATCCTGACTTTTTCTTCATGTAACGAGAGTAGTCTTTTGATTCAATTTGGTGCGCATCGCCGTTGTCTCGTCGCTTAATGCCATTAGTTAATGGTGACTTAATGCCTTAATGAAGTCTGCACCGGGCATCGGCCGGCCGAACAGATATCCTTGCAGAAAGTTCACGCCATGGGCGGTGAGGTAGTCACTTTGCTCTTCGGTTTCCACGCCTTCGGCGACGATGCCCAGATCGAGCTTGGCGGAGAGTTCGATGATGGTGTCCAGAATGTGCCGGGAGAGGGCGTCGGCACCGATCATGGCGACAAAGCTCTGGTCGATTTTCAGGAAGTCGACATTGAACTGGCGCAGATAACCCAGGCTTGAATGACCGGTGCCGAAGTCATCGATGGCGATCATCACGCCCAGCGCATGAAGTTGCTCGAACAACTGCAGCGTGATGGCGGTGGGCTCGATCAGTTCACGCTCGGTCAGCTCCAGTACCAGGTGAATGGAGCCCGGCGCAAAGTTGCCCAGAAATGCCCGGCAATCCTCGATCAGTTCCAAGTCCTTGCAGTGGCTGGCAGTGATGTTGATGCCCACGTGAAACGGGCTTTCGAATGAGGTCGACAAGGGCGCCAGCAATGCGGCGGTTTGCTGCATTAAAGAACGGGTCATGGGCACGATAAGCCCGGAATGCTCGGCGAACGGAATAAACAGATCGGGACGAACCAGCCCTTCCTTCGGGTGCTTCCAGCGCATCAGCACTTCGGCGCCTGACCACTTTTTGCTGTCGCCATGAACCACCGGCTGAAAGTAAGGAACGAACTCCGCCGCTTCCAGCGCACGGCGTAGCTCATGGCTTGGCGACGAAGAGCGCTTTTGTAGAAAGTGCCCGATGGAACCTGATACCACGCCGAAGAAGATCAACAAACTGAACAGCGGCGGATATTCGCTACTCATGTAGCGCCACGTTTCGCCTTCGGGAAATCCGGCCGTCACAGAGAACGCGTAGCGCGAGGAACCGAGCCTGGTTTGCGCCACGGGCAAAGTGGGGAGGGGGTCTTGATGGAACTGGCCATCGGCGGTCAGCCAATGGGGGCCGACTTGCAGCATCAGTACTGTCGAGCGGCCGATCATGCGCAGTACGTTGCTCAGGTGATAACCATCCAGTGTGCTCAGCGCGCCTTTTTTTCCTTCGCCGATGCGATACACCAGCACCGCGGAATCGGGCGTGACCAGATTACCTTTCATCAGTTGCAACGTGCCGTTGCTGTAGTCGCCCGCCTCGATTTTTTCGCGAAAGTCGCCGAACAAAGAACTGCAGTAATTGATGTCGTCCCACACCAGATTGGTCGAACGCACAAACGGACGGCGGGTGACTTGCTCGCGCAAGGCCAGATTGACGTCAATACAACTTTTCCCGGCCAGCGGCAGCAATTCGCGTGCGGCCTGCGCGGTGTTGTCGAGCATCAGTTCGAATTGGCGTATGGCTTCTTCGGCGGTCAGTCGGGTGCTTTGCTCAAGCGCGCGCTCAGCTTGCAGGTAAAGAATGGCGAACCCGAGCAACATCGGGAGCAAACCACTCAATAGGGTGACAATAATTCGTCTGCCGCGTTGGCGGCGGGTTTTTACAGTCAGTGGCATTTGCGAAACCTGTAGCGATGAAATAGGGCTCTCAAATGCAGGCAGGACAACGGCACGCCTCCCCAAAAGAGTTCGGTCAGAGGCCATGATAGTTGGCCTTTGTGGCTAATGCCGCTCAACGGTAGGCCAGACTTGTGGCCAGTTTGATAAAGGCCAGTGCTGCCGGAGAGCTCTGGCGTTGGTCGAGCACGGCCAGGCCGACCTGGCGTGCGATCGCTGGCGACAGTGGTTTTTTCAGGTAGCGGTCGTCGTGATGCGTGGGCAGCGAGCCTTCGGCGACCACAGTCAAGGCATCGCCCCGGCCAACGGTATCCAGCGTGCTGAGCAACTGCGAGCAGCGATAACGGATGTTCGGCTTCAACCGCGCGGCACTGAATAAACGGGACACCAGCTCCGAAGAGCCGGCCTCGGTCAGCACGAACGGATCGTGACACAAATCGCCCAAGGTCAGGCTGGCATGAGCCGCCAGCGGATGACGGGCGGGCAGCAACGCGACCATCTGGTCCTCGAACAACGTAAAGGTGTCGAAGCGCTCCTCGGGCAACACCACGAAGCCGATGTCGATGCGTCGCTCTTCCAGCCACTGGATCACCTGGCGGTCGGGGCCTTCATCAATGTGCACCTCGATGCCGGGGTGAGCGGCGCGGTAGTGCTGCAGGATCGTCGGCAACAACTTGATCGACGAGGTCGGGCCGAACGAGCCGATGCGCAACGTGCCGCGTTTCATACCGCGGGCATCCGCCGCTTCCTGGCGCAAGGTGTTGGCCAGCCCGAGCATTGCCCGGGCGCGTAATAGCAGCTGTTGGCCGATGTCACTGAGTTCGACCTGAGACTGATGCCGGCGCAGCAGCTCTACGCCCAGTTCCTGTTCCAGCGACTTGAGGGCGTGAGACACCGCGGATTGAGAAATGCCCAGACGATTGGCCGCCGCCGTAAAGCCGTGAAGTTCGGCAACGAGCGAGAAGATCTCCAGCTGAGTGAGGGTCATGAGCTTTTACTCATTTTACGATGATCGAATATTAGCGGAATGATACGTCATCGAATCGATCTGTCGTTCTGGAGACTTATGACTGCATGTGAGCAAAGCCTGTCGGAGCCGTCTGATGTCGCGGTTTATTTCAAACTCGCGGCGGTCACCATGATTTGGGGCGGCACTTTCGTCGCGGGGCGGTTTCTTGCGGACAGCCTCAGCCCGTTGTTCGCTGCCAGCCTGCGTTTTTTGCTGGCCAGCGCGGCGCTGCTCCTGTTTTTGCTGCTCGCGCGCATTCCACTGGCTCGGCCGAGTCCTCGGCAATGGTTGCAACTGGCGCTGTTGGGCTTCTTCGGGATTTTTTTCTATAACCTGTGCTTCTTCTATGGCCTGCACTACATCAATGCCTCGCGGGCGTCATTGATCGTGGCGCTGAACCCGGCCGTGATCGGACTGGCCTCGTGGCTGCTGTTCAAGGAGCGCTTGAGTCGAGCGAAAGTCATCGGCATCGCGATCTGCATTGCCGGGGCAAGCCTGGTGATTGTCAGTCGTCATCCGCAGTTGCTGGCCGGTCAGGCGGATGCCTGGTTCGGCGATCTGTTGATTTTCGGCTGCGTGCTCGGCTGGGGCATTTACTCACTGTTCTCCAAGGATCTGAATCAAACCCTGGGGCCGGTGCAAACGGTGACGTATTCGATTTTGCTGGGCACGGTGATGCTCTGGGTGGCCAGTGCCATCAGAGGCGAGGTGAGTGTCGCGGCGCTGGTCAGCCTTGACCCGGCGCAATGGTTGAGCCTGATGTATCTGGGCGTGTTGGGCTCGGCGCTGGCGTATATTGGCTATTACGACGGCCTGCGCAAAATCGGCGCGACCCGTTCCGGGGTGTTCATCGCCTTGAATCCGCTGACCGCTGTCATCCTGGGTGCGTTGCTGCTCGGCGAGCAATTGACCCTGACGATGTGTCTGGGCGGCGGGCTGATTCTGGCGGGGATTTTCCTCTGCAACAAACCCCTTGCGCGAGTAGGGAAAAAGGGGATTTGATACAGAAGGCGGACAAACCTATTTACGCTGTGTAGAATCCGGTTACGCATATAAGAATAAATGGCTTCTGGCAGCAGAAGCCTCGCCCGTAATAGCCTTGGGTCGACAATGAAGAGTTTTGGGTTTCAATTGATCTACGGTGACTTCCTCGCGCGCAGCGTGCGGGGCATCTCCTGCGCGCCACCCGCCGGTCTCAGCATTGCCAGCAACTAACGATTCGTTAATTGACCAGAAAATGATGAGGCGCCGACCATGGCAGATTTATACGAAAACCCGATGGGCCTGATGGGCTTTGAATTCATTGAATTCGCATCGCCAACCCCGAACACGCTGGAGCCGATCTTCAAGATCATGGGCTTCACCAAAGTCGCGACTCACCGTTCCAAAGACGTGCACCTGTATCGCCAGGGCGCGATCAACCTGATCCTCAACAACGAACCTCACAGCGTCGCTTCGTACTTCGCGGCCGAGCACGGCCCGTCGGTGTGCGGCATGGCGTTCCGCGTCAAGGATTCGCAAAAGGCCTACAAGCGTGCGCTGGAACTCGGCGCGCAGCCGATCCACATCGAAACCGGCCCGATGGAACTGCACCTGCCGGCGATCAAAGGCATCGGCGGCGCGCCGCTGTACCTGATCGACCGTTTTGGTGAAGGCAGCTCGATCTACGACATCGATTTCGTGTTCATCGAAGGCGTTGACCGCAACCCTGTCGGTGCCGGCCTGAAGATCATCGACCACCTGACTCACAACGTGTATCGCGGCCGCATGGCGTACTGGGCGAACTTCTACGAGAAGCTGTTCAACTTCCGTGAAATCCGCTACTTCGACATCAAGGGCGAATACACCGGCCTGACCTCCAAGGCGATGACCGCGCCGGACGGCATGATCCGCATCCCGTTGAACGAAGAGTCCTCCAAGGGCGCCGGGCAGATCGAAGAGTTCCTGATGCAGTTCAACGGCGAGGGCATCCAGCACGTGGCGTTCCTCAGCGATGATCTGATCAAGACCTGGGATCACCTGAAAAGTATCGGCATGCGCTTCATGACGGCGCCACCGGAAACCTATTACGAAATGCTTGAAGGCCGCTTGCCGAACCACGGCGAACCGGTAGATCAACTGCAAGCGCGAGGCATCCTGCTGGACGGTTCGTCCGAGTCGGGCGACAAGCGTCTGCTGTTGCAGATCTTCTCGGAAACCCTGATGGGCCCGGTGTTCTTCGAATTCATCCAGCGTAAAGGCGACGACGGGTTCGGCGAGGGTAACTTCAAGGCACTGTTCGAATCGATCGAACGTGACCAGGTTCGTCGTGGTGTGCTCTCCACCGACTAAGCGCTTTAGAACCTTGTAGGAGCGAGGCTTGCCCGCGAAGCTTCTGGCGTTTTCGAAGACGCCTTCGCGAGCAAGCTTCGCTCCTACATGGAACCGCGTCTTTGTCGCATCATGTGCTTGAACCCTTCGAACATCAGCACCAGCACCGCCATCCAGATCGGAATGTAGGTCAGCCATTCCCCGGTCTTGATGCTTTCCCCAAGCAGCAACGCAACGCCAAGCAACAGCACCGGCTCGACGTAGCTCAACAGCCCGAACAGGCTGAAGGGCAACAGCCGGCTTGCGATGATGTAGATCACCAGCGCCGACGCACTGATTACGCCGAGAAGCGGGATCAACAGTGACAGCCACGGATGCTGATCAAACACATTGAAACCTTGCTCGCCGGTCTGTACGAACCAGAAGGCCACCGGCAGCATCAACGCCATGTCCAGCCACAAGCCGCCGAGGTTGTCCGTCGCCAGACGCTTGCGCAGGACGAAATACGTTGGATAGCCGATGCACACCAGCAACGTCGCCCAGGAAAACCCGCCGACCTGATACAGCTCGTTGATCACACCGAGGCAGGCAAAAAACACGGCAACTTTCTGTAGGTAGGAGAGGCGCTCACCGTAGGCGAGCCGTCCGGTCAGGACCATGGTCAGTGGCAACAGGAAATAGCCCAGCGACACATCAAGGCTGTAGCCGTTGAGCGGCGCCCACATGAACAGCCAGAGTTGCACGCCCAGCAGGGCCGAAGAGGCGATCAGGGCGGCAATCAGTTTCGGCTGGGCGATGGCTCGGCGAACGAGCTCGACCACGCGCTTCCATTCGCGGGACACCACCATGAACACGGTCATGCACGGCACTGTCAGCAGCATGCGCCAGCCAAAAATTTCCACACCGCTCAACGGGCTGAGCAGTGAGGTGTAGTAATACATGACGGCAAACAGCACAGAGGCCGAAACCGATAGAGCGATACCTTTAGACAAACTGTCCTCGCGAAGTTGAACGTGAAACGGGGTGCGGAGGATACGTGGTTTTTGTGCTGAATATTGTCCGGATGATCAATATTTACAACACCGACACCCTGTAGGCGCGAGCTTGCTCGCGATGGTGTGTCAGCTGACACCGATGTAGCTGATGCACCATCGCGAGCAAGCTCGCTCCTACAGTTGTCTTGTGTTGATTCAGGCGTTGCGCGGTTTACGGCCCGACACGAAATGGCTCACATCATTGAACCCTGGCGTGGACGCATGCCCCGGTGTCACCAGCGAGTCGATAAACGCTTCATCCTGCGCCGTGATCTTCACCGCCTGCGCCTTAGTGTAGGCATCCCATTGCTCTTCGGTGCGCGGCCCGACAATGGCCGAGGTGACGGCGCTGTTGTTCAGCACCCAGGCAATCGCGAACTCGACGATACCGATACCACGATCTTGCGTGTATTGCTGGATCTGCTGGGCGATGCGCAGGGATTCGACGCGCCATTCGGTTTCCAGAATACGTTTGTCGGCGCGCCCGGCGCGGCTGTTGGCATCCGGTTTTACATCCGGTGCATATT
Source organism: Pseudomonas sp. BF-RE-25 (assembly GCF_019956105.1). Lineage (NCBI taxonomy): Bacteria > Pseudomonadati > Pseudomonadota > Gammaproteobacteria > Pseudomonadales > Pseudomonadaceae > Pseudomonas > Pseudomonas sp. BF-RE-25. Next base: position 63,950 of record NZ_JAHBDB010000004.1, on the reverse strand, counting down.
TGCCGCTGAGCACGCCACGCGCCAGAGGGCTGTAAGGCACAACGCCCAAGCCGTAGTTCTGTGCGGCGGTGATCTGTTCGGTTTCGGCCTGGCGATTGACGATGTTGTACAGCGGCTGGCTGATGACAGGGCGGTCGACACCCAGTTTGTCGGCCACGCGAATGACCTCGGCGATGCGCCAGCCACGGTAGTTCGACAACCCCCAGTTGCGGATTTTGCCCTGGCGAATCAGGTCGCCGATGGCCGACACCGTCACTTCCAGCGGCGTGTTGTGGTCTTCGCGGTGCAGGTAATAGAGGTCGACGTAGTCGGTGCCCAGGCGCGTGAGGCTGGCATCGATGCCATTGAAAATGTGCTTGCGGCTCAGGCCGCTGCGGTTCGGCACACCGTCCACCGGGCCGAAACCGACCTTGGTGGCGAGCACCCATTCGTGGCGGTTGCCGGCGATCGCTTCGCCGACGATCTCTTCAGAGCGACCGTTGGTGTAGACGTCGGCGGTGTCGATGAAATTGATGCCCTGGTCCCAGGCCTTGTCGATGATCCGCAGGGAATCTTCGGTGCTGGTCTGTTCGCCGAACATCATGGTCCCCAGGGTCAGGGTGGACACCTGCAATCCCGAGTGACCCAGCGTGCGGTAGCTCATGACGAAATCCTTTTACCAGTGGGAAAGGCTCAATCAAATACCAGAACAACCGCACGGGGCAAACACAATTATTGAACACCCCCCAGATCAAACTGTAGGAGCGAGCCTGCTCGCGATAGCGCCAGATCAGTCAATCAAGATGTTGAATGTCAGGCCCTCATCGCGAGCAGGCTCGCTCCCACAGGGGACAGGTGTCAGACGCGCAGGGTGCGGGTCATGCGCAACGCCAGCAGGCTGCCGCAGACAATCACGCCCGCCAGCAAGTACAACGCGGCATCGGTCGAGCCAGTAGTGTCCTTGACCCAACCGACCAGGTACGGGCTGAGGAAGCCGGCCATCTGGCCCATCGAGTTGATCAACGCCAGACCACCGGCAGCCGCGCCGGCGCTCAGCAGTGCGGTCGGCACCGGCCAGAACATCGGCAGGCCGGTGAGGGCGCCCATGGTGGCGATCGTCAGGCCAAGGATGGCGATGGCTGGCGTGGTGGCGAAGTTCACGGCAATCAGCAGGCCCACTGCGCCCATCAACATGGGCACCACCAAATGCCAGCGACGTTCTTTGCGCAAGTCCGCCGAGCGGCCGACCATCAGCATGAACACGGCCGCCAGCAGGTACGGGATCGCACTCAGCCAGCCGATCACCAGGTTATCGTTGAAACCCAGGTTCTTGATGATCGACGGCAGCCAGAAGTTGATCGCGTAGACCCCGCTCTGGATGCAGAAGTAGATCAAGCCGAACGCCCAGATCGCCGGGTTCTTGAACACCGCCAGCAGCGAGTCGGTGGTGGTTTTCGGTTTGTTGGCCAGGTCTTCAGCGTGGTCGGCTTCCAGCACCGAGCGTTCGAACGGCGTGAGCCATTTGGCGTTGGCGTAACTGTCGCTCAGCAGGAAGTAGGCGAGGGCGCCGAGGATCACGGTCGGGATGCCTTGCAGCAGGAACATCCACTGCCAGCCGGCCAGGCCACCCTGGCCCGCAGCGAAGTGGTTGAGGATCCAGCCGGAAAACGGGCTGCCGAGCAGGCCGGACACCGGGATCGCCGACATGAACAGCGCCATGATGCGGCCACGGCGGAAGGTCGGGAACCACTGCGAGAGGTACAACACCACGCCCGGGAAGAACCCTGCTTCGGCCGCGCCGGTGAACAGGCGCAAGGTGTAGAACTCGGTCGGGGTGGTGACGAACAGCAGGCAGGTCGACAGCGTGCCCCAGGTGATCATCATCAGCGCGATCCAGCGGCGCGGGCCGAATTTGGTCAGCGCCAGGTTGCTCGGTACGCCGCACAGCACGTAGCCGATAAAGAAGATCCCGGCGCCGAGGCCGTACACGGTTTCACTGAATTTCAGCGCGTCGAGCATCTGCAGCTTGGCAAATCCAACGTTCACCCGGTCGAGGTAGTTGAACAGGTAGCAGATGAAGATGAAGGGGATCAAACGCAGGGTAATGCGTTTGTAGACGGCATTTTTTTCGTCAACGATGGCCTGGGTAGCGGCGGCGCTCTGTGACATGGCGGGCTCTCTCTTTATTATGATTTTTTGCGATGCAAAGGGTAACGTTGATCGCCCTGAGAGTCTCGACCACCCTCAGGGCTGCTGTCTTTGTGCCTGAGCACAGGGTTTGCAACCAAGCCCTGTGCGGGTGAACAACCGTGCTTTGAAGGACCACCACAATGTTCGAACTCGATCACGACCTGGCCCAGGACATCGTCGACCGGGCGATGGCCATCCTGCCTTACAATGTCAACGTCATGGACAGCCAGGGGTTGATTCTCGGCAGCGGTGAACCGGAGCGGGTCAACACCCGGCACGAAGGCGCGCAACTGGTGCTGGCCAACGGGCGGGTGGTGGAAATCGATGCGCAAACCGCTATCCACCTCAAGGGCGTACAACCGGGTATCAACCTGCCGCTGTTGCTCGATCAACGGCTGATTGGCGTGCTCGGCATCACCGGCGAACCCGAGCAATTGCGCACCTACGCCGAACTGGTGCGCATGACCGCCGAGATGCTGGTGGGCCAGCGCAATCAGCAGGCCGAGCAGCAATGGCGGCGCCAGCGTTGCGATGACTTGCTGGCGTTGCTGCTCAGCGAGGCAGGGGATTCGCCGCGCTTGATCGATGAGGCGCAACAGCTTGGGCTCAAACCGCAATTGACGCGGGTGCCGTATTTGTTCGAGCTGGGAATGGAGCACGGTCCGGGGCAAACCGTCGACGCACTCAGCGCCTGGCTGACCTCGCGCTACCCGGACAGTTGGTGCGTGAGTTCGGCCAAGTCGTCGTTGCTGTGGTGCCGGCCGGCCAACCAGGCGATAGAGAACGACCGCTTGCTGGAAAAACTCGACGGCCTCGGCTGGAATATCTTGCGCATCGCCGTGGGCGGGCAGGCCGATGGCTTGTCGGGCTTGCGCCGTTGCTATCGGCGGGTCGGCGACTTGCTGGCCTATGGGCGCGATGTACTGCCGCATTCGCGTCTGCTGACGCTGACCCGCTATCGATTGCCGGTGATGCTCTGGCGCCATCGCAACGATGATGCGCTGGACGAATTGCTCAAGCCCTTGCGCAAAGTCATCGCCAAGGACGGCAACGGCCAATTGCTGGCGACGCTGCGCAGTTGGTGCGATCACGATGGCCAGAGCCAGGCCTGCGCCGATGCGCTGGGCATTCACCGCAACAGCCTGCGTTACCGGATGGAGCGGATTGCCGAGCTCAGCGGCGTCGACCCGTTGCGCCTCGATGGCATGCTGGCGCTGTACCTCGGCGTGCAGCTACTCCCACAAACCGACGCAAATCCATGACGTTGTGAACACGTCCTTGTAGGAGCCGGCTTGCCGGCGATGGCGTCCTCGAAATCGCCATCGCCGGCAAGCCGGGCTCCTACAGGTTTTTCGGCGTACTTGAGATTGCTTTCGCGAGCAGGCTCGCTCCCACAGGGTTTTGTGAAAATGAACAATAATCCTCCGTGCCACTTGTGCAGCGGACCGGCGTTATTGTTCAGGCCGGCTGGCAGCATGGGGGCATTGGAACTGGAGAATTCGCATGAAAATCGTCATCGCCCCCGATTCGTTCAAGGACAGCCTCAGCGCACAAGGCGTGGCCGATGCCATTGCCCTTGGTCTGGTTGAAGTCTGGCCCGATGCGCAACTGGTCAAATGCCCGATGGCCGATGGTGGCGAAGGCACGGTCGAGTCGATTCTGGCCGCCTGCGAAGGTCAACTCCGTCGCACCCGCGTCAAAGGGCCGCTGGGTACAACGGTCGACGCCGCATGGGGCTGGTTGCCCCAGAGCCTCACCGCCATCATCGAGATGGCCGAGGCCAGCGGCCTGCAACTCGTTCCGCCGGGGCAACGCGATGCGTGCATCAGCAGCACCTTCGGCACCGGTGAGTTGATCCGCGCGGCACTCGACGCCGGGGCGCAACGGGTGATCCTGGCGATTGGCGGCAGCGCCACCAACGACGGCGGCGCAGGGGCGATGCAAGCGCTGGGCGTGAAACTGCTCGATGCACAAGGCCAAACCCTGACGCCCGGCGGATTGGCACTGGCGCAACTGGCGCGCATCGATCTCAGTGACATCGATCCGCGTCTGACCGAAGTGCGTTTCGACATTGCCGCCGACGTTAACAATCCCCTGTGCGGCCCCCACGGCGCCTCCGCGATTTTCGGTCCGCAAAAAGGCGCAACGCCTGCGCAGGTCGAGCAACTGGATCGCGCCCTCGGGCACTTCGCCGGGCTTTGCGCCCAGGTCCTCGGCAATGACGTGCGTGACGAGCCGGGCAGCGGCGCGGCGGGTGGCCTGGGGTTTGCCGCCAAGGCCTTCCTGGGCGCGCAGTTCAAGGCCGGGGTTGAAGTGGTCGCGGAGTTGGTTGGTCTGGCCGATGCGGTCAAGGGCGCCGACCTGGTGATCACCGGCGAAGGCCGCTTCGATGCGCAAACCCTGCGCGGCAAGACACCGTTTGGTGTCGCACGCATCGCCGGGCAACACGGCGTGCCGGTCATCGTCATCGCCGGCACCTTGGGCGAGGGCTATCAGGCCCTGTACGAACATGGCATCGACGCCGCGTTTGCCTTGGCGAGCGGGCCGATGACCCTGGAGCAGGCGTGCACCGAGGCGTCACGGTTGTTGCGTGAGCGGGCGAGCGACATCGCCCGGGTCTGGCGTATCGCCAAACGCCAATCCTGAATACCCCACGGCCATTGTAGGAGCGAAGCTTGCTCGCGAAGAACGTGAGGGCAACGCGTTCATCCAGACAACCAGCGTCATCGTTGACGACCTTCGCGAGCAAGCTTCGCTCCTACAGGGGGATGCGGCGAATCAAAGATCAGTGTTTCACGGATGAAACACTCGTAATCCCTTGAAATATATTTCGTAAATCCCCGCAAAAATCCTCAACCCCAGCCGATACAGATATCAGGCGCACACAAACCTATTACAACAGTGGCGCCCACTGACCGGTTGCGCCTCCACGCCCGCCCGCCAGTGATCACGGCAAGGACGCTCGAAGACTCAATCACCCGAGTATCGTCCTATGTCCCTGCGTAATCTGAATATCGCGCCTCGAGCTTTCCTGGGTTTTGCCTTCATCGCCTTGCTGGTGATTGTGCTGGGCGTGTTTGCCGTGAACCGCATGTCGATCATCCGCCAGGCCTCGGTTGATATGGGCTCGACGCAACTGCCCAGCGTCGGCTTCCTCGGCAACATGACTGAAAGCGTCTTGCGTATGCGCATCCTCTCGTTCCGAGTGCTGGTCAACCGTGAACCGGCGGCGTTGCAGGAAGCCCAGACCCGGATTGGCGTCCTGACTGACAAGCTGCACAGCGCCCAGGCCAGTTATGCCGCGTTGCCCGCCCGGCCGGAAGAAGCCGCGCTGTACAAGACGTTCAAGGCCACCCTCGACAACTACATGCAAGCGCAGAACCAGATGATGGAGCTGTCGCGGCAGAACAAGCTTGATGAAATGCGCACCCTCATCAATACGCGGATCAAGGATGGCACCGACCAGATGGGCGAGCAGCTCAATAAACTGGTGGCACTCAATACCAACTACGCCAAGTCCGCTTTGGACGAGGCTGGCAAGGAATACAACAACGCAATCACCGGCATCATCGTCGTGGCGGTGGTCGCGGCACTGATGACCGTGTTGCTGGCCTGGTTGCTGACCCGCAGCATCGTAACGCCGCTGAACCGCGCATTACTGGCGGCCGAAACCATCGCCGGCGGCAACCTGAGCAAAGCCATCGAAATCGATGGCAAGGATGAACCGGCCCGCTTGCTCAGCGCGTTGTCCAACATGCAGGCCAACTTGCGCAAAACCATCGAGCAGATCGCCGGTTCCGCCACGCAGTTGGGCGCCGCCGCCGAAGAGCTGAGCACGGTCACGCAAGAAGCGTCCCGCGGTCTGCAACAGCAAAACAATGAAATCGAACAAGCCGCCACCGCTGTCAACGAAATGACCGCCGCCGTGGAAGAAGTGGCGCGCAACGCCGTGTCGACTTCCGAAGCCTCGAACCAGTCGACCCAGGCTGCTCGTGAAGGTCGCGACCGCGTGGTGGAAACCGTCGATGCGATCCAGACCATGACCCACGACGTGCAGAACACCTCGCTGATGATCGAAGGCCTAGCCGCTCAGGGCCGGGACATCGGCAAGGTGCTGGACGTGATTCGCGCCATTGCCGAACAGACCAACCTGCTGGCACTGAACGCCGCGATTGAAGCGGCCCGTGCCGGTGAAGCCGGGCGTGGTTTTGCGGTGGTGGCGGACGAGGTGCGGGCGCTGGCGCATCGCACTGCGCAGTCGACTCAGGAAATCGAGAAGATGGTCGCTGGCATCCAAAACGGTACGGGGGAGGCGGTGTCGTCGATGCAGCAAAGCAATCAGCGCACCCACAGCACCCTGGAAATGGCCCGAGCCGCCGGTGTCGCGCTGGAGCAGATCACTCAGTCGATCCATCTGATCAACGAACGCAACCTGGTAATCGCCAGCGCGTCCGAAGAGCAGGCGCAAGTATCCCGCGAAGTCGACCGCAACCTGGTTAACATCCGCGACCTGGCAACTCAGTCCGCTGCCGGGGCCAATCAGACCAGTGCTGCCACCCACGAACTGTCGCGCCTGGCCGTTGATTTGAATGCGATGGTGGCGCGGTTTGTGATTTGATCGGTGGTATGAAAACGTCCTCCAACGCAGAAAAAAACAGCAGATACCTGTCAACTTTGACAGTTACGCAGTCTTCTGAAAAACGGTTTACTTCTCCTATGCGCAGAACGACGGGATGCGTTTTGGTAGTGCCCCGCAGTATTCGGTCTGCTTTTCGAACTGACGCGCCATGGAACCTCCATGGCGCCAGGTTGCGTATACGGAGAGCGACAGCATGGCTGGTTCAGATAAAAAAGAGCAGAAGCTGGCGTCACGCGAATCCACCTCTGGCGGGATAGCGCCACTGGCGGTGCAGGACCCGAACGTATCTCATTTTGTGTTGCCTGGGGTCCCGCAAGGGTTGATCCCCAGAAGGCTGCTCGATGCAGATCAAACGACGACGATTACCACTTGGGATAACACGATTGTAAGAACTGAGTATTTTGAGCTGCAAATTACGCGTGCGGGCAGTGACGAGTGGGTACGGCTCCAGGAACATATAGTTAGAGAAACGGATCCATGGGTCCCGTTGGTGTTCACTATTCCCAGTTCGTTTTTTCTGGATACGAACAACGAAGGTCCTTTTCACCTCAGATACAAACACGAAAACGGGGGGGGCTCAATAGACTATTCGAATCGCGTTCCTATCTATATCGACAAAATCCCGCCGAATGGGGCGACTCCTCCAAAACAAATGGTGTTTGCCGTTACTCCTCCCATCACTGATGCATCGTTTGGTACGGATGATTATCTTGAGGCAACGATTCCGGGGTGGGATGGCGATAGCGCCGACGTTAAAGTTGCTTTTGGCTGGCTGAAAGGTGAGCTACCCGAGAAGCCAGAAGATATTGACCTGATTGGTCCGCAGGACATTACCCCAGGCGGGACGGTAAGAATTCCCAAAGACAAGTTCATCGATGCCGGTGACGGCCTGTGCTGTGGCGGTTATGTCCTCATCGACAAGGCCGGCAACATCAGCGCGTTGTCTTACTATGAACTCATGTCGGTAGCGCTCGGTCCTTTGCCTGTTCCATTGCTGACCAAAGCCACAGTAACGGACGCCACCGGTGGTGAGCTGCTTCGTTCGGATATCGAGGATGGTGGGGTTCTGGTCAATATTCCCCACATTCCCAATGGTAAGTCCACCGATACAATTGTTGTCGCATGGCACCATCTAAAGCTTGAACCAGGCACCCCTGTTGGCGGAAATCCATCAACCGGAACCAAAATTTTTGTGCCCTGGGAGATGATTTTGGACGAGTACGGCGACAGGACAGGCGTTGTGGATGTCGAGTTGGTGTACGAAGTACTGAGAGGTGTGGAACCTTTCCCCTCAGACATTGAGATCGTCAAATGCAACCTTTCAACTACGGGGCCGGAGAACCCTGATCCGGAACCGGGCAACCCGAACCTCAAAAAGGTCGCGATTGTAGGTGAGTCGGGCGTCGATAACGAACTGATCGCTTCCGATGAAGACAAGGAAATCAACGCACATATAGAGCTCGTCGATCCGTTGGAAAATGGCGATTCGTACCAGGTCATGTGGAACGGAACACCCATTGGTATTCCCTATGTCATCGATGTCACCAGGGACACCGCGGGTGTGACTATCAAGATCCCCCTCGATTGGGACGATATTCGCAGCCATGGCCCCAGTGCGGCCATGCCGGTCTGGTACGAGCTGAGCAACCCTGTCCACGAGAACCACCAGGAACCCGAACCTCGTACAGGCGTGAAGATCGATTTCCTGGTGCTCACAATGCCTGAGGCTGAACCCCGGCACACCAATGCGAGTGGATGGCTGACCTGTAATTCACTGCGCTGGAGTGCTGATACAACCCCCGTATTGGGCATCGAATACTTGATCCCGCCAAACCCTCATATGAAGCGAGGCGACACTGTCGAAGTGGAGTGGAAGGGTTACAAGGATTTTGCCAATCCGGTGCTTGAAACCAACCTGACACTTATGTTTGCCGATATTTCCGAGGCTCAGGAGAGGGAAGGGATTGTCTGCCACATCGGCCCCTACGCCACTATGCTCCTGCCCATTTGGTCTAAACCTTTGCCGTTGGCCAAGGGTGAAGTGAAATACACCGTCTTGGGAAAACCTGCCGCATCGACGCCCACCAATACGTGCGTCTTCTGGTCGGCGGGCGAGGGTAGCTGCAACATCCCGCCCGCGCCTTGAACAGGCTCATGGAAAAAATCGCTTAAGCAGGAAGAGCGGGTGCCACGGTGGCACCCGTTTCGCCTGACGCCCAGCATCCATCTTTCGCACTGTCCTTCGGATAAGTCCTACATACCGCTGGATTCACGATCTATAGCCTGCGCCGCTGTCCATCTTCACCCATTCATGGTGCCTATATGTCCACGGTTCACTTGTTCAAGCCACATCCGCTGTCCCGTGCTTTGAAATTGCTATCCATCACGCCTTTTTTGCTGATCAGTGAAATGGGGCACGCCAGGGTGTTGAACCCTGGTGAGGTCCTGGACATTGACGTCACCACCGCCCCCGACAACTACGTGTTGAATGGTGCGTCGACCTTGAATGCCAACGGCGCCCAGACCCGAGATATCGCCGTCAACAACTCCACCCTGAACCTGACTGGCAGCACCGTACAGGCCACGGGCGCCAATGGTGTGCATTTGAATGCCGGTACCGCGAATATTGCCGGCAGTAACATTTCAAGCGACCGCATCGGCCTGGTGATCAGTCGCGATGCGGCGGGCAATCAAGGTTCCACTGCAACCGTCAGCAACATTGTGATCACCGGCGTGACCAGCGGTGTCACGGTCAACGCTTTGAGCCACCTGACGCTGACAGGCTCGACCGTGACCGGCACCGGCCCCAACGCGGCCGGCCTGCGTTTGTTCAATGGCTCGGCCGAGTTGATTGACAGTTCGATCACCGGCAGTAAAAACGGGATCGAGATTCTTCCCGATATTGGGCTCGATGCGACCAGCACGCTGGTGTTGAACCGCACCAACGTTCAAGGCCTCAACGGCTCGGCGATTGTCGTCGACACCTTGGGGGTCGGGGCTGCCAAAGCTGATATTGCGGTACTCAACGGCTCCACGCTGTCGGCCAGCAACGGCATCCTGATGGATGTGCGCAACGGCGCCGAAGGCAATTTGCGGGTTGGTAGCAGTCACCTGATCGGCGATATCGTCGCCGACGGCACCAGCACGGCCAATGTGCTGCTGGAAGACTCCGCCACCCTGACCGGGCGTCTGCTGAACGTGCAGAACCTGGGGGTCAACAGCAATGCGCGCTGGATCATGGTTGGTGATGGTGAAGTGGAAAACCTGTCCATGAACGGCGGTGCCATCCAGTTCGGCAATCCAGGCGAGTTCTTCAAGTTGAGCGTGGGCACGTTGTCGGGGTCCGGCGGTACGTTCCATATGTACACCGACTTCGCGACCGGTCAGGTCGATACCCTGACGGTGACCGGCGCGGCCACCGGCAATCACACCGTGGCGATTGATGCCAGTGGCACGGAACCGGCGGGCAGCGGCTCCATTCGTGTTATCCAGATCGGAAGCGGCGATGCAACGTTCACCCTGGCCGGTGGCGCCGTGGATCTGGGCGCGTTCTCCTACAACCTGGACCAGTTGAACAGCACCGAGTGGTACCTCAATACCCTCACGCGTACCGCCAGCCCGGGCACCCAATCGGTGATCGCGCTGTTCAACGCCGCGCCGACCGCCTGGTATGGCGAGCTCAGCACCCTGCGCACGCGCATGGGCGAAGTGCGCATGGACCACGGCAAGGCCGGCGGCTGGATTCGCGCCTATGGCAACAAGTTCAACGTCGACGCCAGCTCGGGCGTGGCTTACCAGCAAGTCCAGCAAGGCCTGTCGTTTGGTGCCGATGCGCCGTTGCCGATGGGGGACGGGCAGTGGCTGGTGGGTCTGCTGGGGGGTTACAGCAAGTCTGATCTGGATTTGAGCCATGGCACCAGCGGCACGATCAACAGCTACTACCTGGGTGCCTATACCACCTGGCTGGATGAGTCGAGTGGCTACTACTTCGATGGTGTGCTCAAGCTCAACCGTTTCCAGAACGAGTCCGATGTGCACCTGAGCGATGGCAAAAAAACCAAGGGCAATTACGACAGCCATGGCGTCGGTGCGTCCCTTGAGTTCGGCCGCCATATCAAGCTGGCTGACGATTATTTTGTTGAGCCCTTTACCCAACTGTCGGGCGTGATCATTCAGGGCAAAAACTACGACCTGGATAACGGCCTGTCCGCTGAAGGCAGTCGCACCCGTTCACTGCTGGCCAAGGCCGGGGCCACCGCCGGACGCGACTTCAAGTGGGATGACAAGGTCGTGCAGCCCTATATTCGCGCCGCGTATGTACACGAATTCGCCAACAACAATGAAGTGCAGGTCAACGACAACACTTTCAACAACGATCTCTCGGGCTCCCGTGGGGAGTTGGGGGCCGGTGTGGCCCTGTCGCTGAGCGACAAGGTCTCCATTCATGCCGATGTCGATTACAGCAACGGCAGCAAGATCGACCAGCCGTGGGGGTTCAACCTGGGTGCGCGTTATAACTGGTAAGCGCGCAGCCTCATGAGGTTAACGGCACCGGACAAGTCCGGTGCCCGTCCCGACACGGCATTGAATGTTCATCAGGATTTGTGGACACCCCGGCTCGCTGTTCCGGCAGGTCCGATTTTCAGCAAGGAGAACATGACATGCCAGCACCCAGCTCCATCCATCAACTTCCTCCCAGGATGACGCCACCGTGGACAAATCCGGAACCACTTGTCGATAAACCCGGAGGGGAAACCAACCTGCTGCACCGTTCGGCCTGGGCTGACCCGGCCAATCCGCTGCGTGTCGAGTTCAAGCCTTGGTATGACGCGCCGCCGCCACAGGGGACTGAGAGGGTGGATGTGTTCCTGGATGACAACGAGTCCAACGTCATCGGCACCCGAACATGGACCACGCCCATGGATCCTGCCGATTACTACATCGAGATCACCGCCGACAAATTGCCTGCGGGCGAGCATCAGATCAGCTACATCATGACCAACGTGGGTGGCGTCCCGGACCGATCATTTCCTTGATAATTCACACCAGCCTCGGTGCATTGGACGATCTGCGCGATTTCCCAGGACGATTTACCAATGGCCGTCCACTGCAAAAGCTCCTTTTCCCGAGCGGTCAGCTTGATCGCTTTAGGGGGGGGCACGCTTGCGGCTGGAAATTGGCCTGGTCTGGCGATGATTGAACCGACACGGTATTGGCACGGTACATAGTTGAATCTCCCATTCATCATCATTGACGGCGTGGGCGCGGCGGAATCTTCCTACAGCTTGATGGGATGGTTCGCGCGGCCGTCCTTCAGGCACCTGGTTTGAGAGCTGGAGGCTCGGTTTCCTTATAGCGCGAATCACCCCACTTGGAACCTGTCACAAATTACAGGTGGCGGACTTTAATCGGACTCAGCGGAATTGACTGTCAGCAAAGGAGCCCCAGTCAGTAGGAGATATCGCTGAATTTCTGTCGGCTAACCCGTTCGTCGATTTCACTGCGGTACTGGCGCGTTGCGTGATTTGAGATAGGGTTGAGACTAGGAACACGCGCGATTGGAGAAATACATGCGCTATTCAGCCTTGACCCAACGAATTGCCGGAGACGGCGCTGCGGCCTGGCAGATTCATTACCGAGCATTGGAATTACGAGAGCAGGGCGTCGATGTGTTGCTGTTGTCGGTGGGCGATCCGGACTTCGATACGCCGCGCCCCATCGTCCAGGCGTGCATTGACAGCCTGCTGGCTGGCGACACGCATTACTCGCAAGTGCGCGGCAGTCGCGGGCTACGCGACAGCATCGTCAGCCGTCACCGGCGTTGCAGCGGTCAAGAGGTCGATGCTGATCAGGTGATTGTGACGCCCGGCGCCCAGTGCGGGGTGTATTCGGTCGTGCAGTGCCTGCTCGATCCGGGCGATGAAGTGATCGTCGCCGAACCGATGTACGTGACTTATGAAGGCGTGTTCGGCGCCTGCGGGGCGAAAGTGGTGCCGGTGGCGGTGCGTCCGGAGAACGGCTTTCGCGTCGATCCGGTGGATGTCGCGGCACGGATCACGCCGAAAACCCGCGCTCTTTTGCTCAACAGTCCGAACAACCCTTCCGGCGCCAGTCTGTCACTCAGGATCTGGCAGGAACTGGCATCGCTGTGTATTCGGCACAATCTGTGGTTGATCAGTGACGAGGTTTACAGCGATCTGTTGTACGAGGGCGAGCACATCAGCCCGGCCAGCCTGCCCGGCATGGCCGAGCGCACCGCGACGCTCAACAGCCTGTCGAAATCCCACGCCATGAGCGGCTGGCGGGTCGGTTGGGTGATCGGGCCCAAACCCTTGATTGACCATCTGGAACATCTGTCATTGTGCATGCTGTTCGGCATTCCGGATTTTGTGCAGAAGGCGGCGCAGGTTGCGCTGGAGGGTGATCTGCCGGAAGTGGCGATGATGCGCGAGGAATACCGTCAACGCCGTGACCTGGTGTGCGCGAATCTGAACTTATGCCCGGGTTTGCGGGCGGTTCGGCCCGATGGCGGGATGTTTGTTATGGTCGATGTGCGCCAGACCGGGGTGTGCGCCCAGCGATTTGCCGAGCGGTTGCTGGAGGGCTATGGCGTGTCGGTGCTGGCCGGCGAAGCGTTCGGGCCGAGCGCGGCGGGGCACATCCGGATCGGGCTGGTGGTGAATCAGCAGAAACTGGCGGATGCGTGTCGGCGGATTGCGTTGTGTGCGGCGGATCTTTTGGAAGCTCGGCGCGCCTGAGGGCCTCTTCGCGGGCAAGCCTCGCTCCTACAGAGGAATCGCTAACTTCTGTAGGAGCGAGGCTTGCCCGCGAAGACTGACTGACAGGCGCTACATCTCTTAATCCATCCACGCCCGCGTGTTCACCAGATTCTTCGGCCGCTCACCCGCCAACGCTGCCAGCAGATTGTCCACCGCACACGTCGCCATCGCTTCGCGCGTTTCATGGGTCGCCGAGCCAATGTGCGGCGTCGCCACCACGTTGTTCAGTTGCAACAGCGGCGAGTCCGGGTTCAGCGGTTCGCGTTCGAACACATCCAGCCCCGCTGCGCGAATCTGCCCGGAACGCAACGCTTCGATCAGCGCCGTTTCGTCCACCACTTTGCCCCGTGAAATGTTGATGAAGATCGTCTCTGGACGCATCAACGCAAACTGTTCAGCACCGATCAGCCCCTCGGTTTCCACTGTCAGCGGCAATGTCAGGCAAACGAAATCGGCCTGCTGCAACAGCTCCGGCAGGCTGCGGTATTGCGCATTGAAGCGCTGTTCCACCGCCGGTTTCGGCGAGTGGCTGTGATAGATCACCGGCATGCCGAAACCGAAATGCCCGCGTTGGGCCAACGCTTCGCCGATTCGCCCCATGCCAATGATGCCCAGGGTTTTGCCGTGCACATCGCTGCCGAAATGCACGGGGCCGATGTTGCGGTTCCACTGGCCGGCACGAACCATGTTCGCCAGTTCCACCACGCGCCGGGCCGTCGCGAGGATCAGCGCAAAACCGGTGTCGGCGGTGGTTTCGGTGAGCACGTCCGGGGTGTTGCTGAGCAGGATTCGCCGCTCGGTCAGGTAGTCGATGTCGTAGTTGTCGACGCCCACCGAAACGCTGGCGATGGCGCGTAGATTCGGCGCCAGATCCAGCAGGCCCGCGTCCAGTTTCAGACTGGCACCGAGCAACCCGTGAGCGCGGGGCAGGGCCTCGCGCAGTTGCGCCAGACCATCGGCGTCGAGGTTGTCGATCAGCGTCACGTCGGTCTGCTCATGCAGGCGAGCCATCAGCAACGGCGAGAGTTTCTTGTACAGCACGACCTGCTTTTTCATCGTATTCATCTCTGCATCAATTCAAGGATGGGCGGCGGTCGGGCGTGTTTGCGCAACCGCAGGACGTTCCCGGTCGCTGGCGCCGGGCTTGAGGAAAATTGTCAGCACCACCGAAAACATCAGCGCGCCGCTCATCAGCAGGTACGACGCGCCCGGCGAACCGGTGGAGCTGTTCAGGTAACCGACCAGCCAAGAGCCGCCAAACGAGCCGAGCGCGCCCATGCTGTTGATCAACGCCATGGCGCCACCGGCGACGTTGGCCGGGAGGATTTCCGGAATGATCGCGAAGAACGGTCCGTAAGGCGCGTACATGCAGGCCCCGGCAATCACCAGCAGGGTGTACGACCACCAGAAGTGTTCGGCGCCCAGCGCGTACGATCCGTAGAACGCAATCGAGGCGATCAGCAGCGGCGGCCAGACAAAGCGTTTGCGCTTTTGCAGTTTGTCCGAGCCCCAGGACACCAGCAGCATCCCGATCACCGCCGCCAGATACGGCAGCGCCGACAGCCAGCCGGCTTCGACCATGTCCATTTGCGCGCCGGCCTTGAGGATCGACGGCAGCCACAGCACGAAGCCGTAGACGCCGATGCTCCAGCAGAAAAATTGCAGGGCCAGGATGATCACTTTCGGCGAACGGAAGGCTTCGGCGTAGTTCTTCACTGCCTTGATGCCCACCTGTTCGGCGGCGAGGGCGCTTTCCAGATCGTGCTTTTCGGCGTCGCTGAGCCACTTGGCCTGGGCCGGACGGTCATCCGCCAGACGCCACCAGATAAACGCCCAGAGCACTGCCGGCAAACCTTCGATGATAAACATCCAGCGCCAGCTGTAATGCTGCACCAGATAGCCCGACACCACCGACATCCAGAGCATGGTCACCGGGTTGCCGAGGATCAGGAAGGTGTTGGCCCGCGAGCGTTCGGCACGGGTGAACCAGTGGCACAGGTAGATCAGCATCGCCGGCATCACCGCCGCTTCGACCACGCCGAGCATGAAGCGAATGACGATCAGCCAGTAGGCGTTGGAGACGATCCCGGTGAGCGTCGCCAGGCTGCCCCAGAGGATCAGGCTGACGAAAATCAGTTTCTTCACGCTGTGTTTTTGCGCGTAGATCGCGCCCGGCACCTGGAAAAAAAAGTAGCCGAGGAAGAACAGTGCGCCGAGCATCGACGACAGGCCTGGCGTGATCATCAGGTCGGCGGCCATCCCGGAGGCGGCGGCGAATCCGTAGTTGGCGCGGTCCAGGTACGCCAGGCTGTAGGTGATGAACACGATGGGCATGATGTACCACCAGCGGCGGGTGGCGAGCGTTGCGGTTTTCATGAGTGGTGCTCCTGAGCTTGTTGTTTTTGTCGCAGCAGGTAACGGGTCAGATCAAGCTTTTGCAGTGGTAGTGATGGCCTCTTCGCGAGCAAGCTTCGCTCCTACAGGTTCGCGCTAAACCTGTAGGAGCGAGGCTTGCCCGCGAACAGCGGTCTCGAATTCGGCGGACATTTCGGATCGGGTCGGCAACCCCTCCATATCCCCACGACTCTGCACCGCACGGCTGCCAATCCAGTTGGCGCGTTTCACGGCGTCGGCAACGCTGTAGTTTTCCAGCAGCGCGCTGATCATGCCGACGGCAAACCCGTCGCCGGCACCGACCGTGTCGACCACTGTTTCCACGGGCACACCCGCCACGAAACCTTCATCCAGATGCGTGCGGTAATACGCGCCGTGCGGGCCGAGCTTGATCGCCACCGCTTCGGCTCCCTGGTCGAGGTAAAACGCGGCGATGTCAGCCGGGTCTTCATAGCCGGTCAGCAAACGACCTTCACTCAAACCCGGCAGCACCCAGTCGGCGAGGGCGGCAAGGCGGTTGATTTCGCTGATCATCTGTTGCGTGCTGGCCCACAGGCTCGGGCGCAGGTTCGGGTCGAAGGACACACTGCGCCCGGCTTCGCGCATGCGCGTCATCAGTTCGAAAGACATCTGTCGCGCCGTTTCCGACAGCGCAGGAGGAATGCCGGTGGCGTGCAAATGCCGCGCCTTGAGCAGTTCGGGGATGATCGACTGGGGCGACAGATGACTCGCCGCCGAGCCGCGCCGAAAGTACTCGACCTTGGGATCGTCGCCATCGTCGGTGCGCGACTTGAGCTGAAACCCGGTCGGGTGTGCGGTATCGAGGGCAACGTTACTGCAATCCAGGCCTTCCTTTTTCAAGGTGTCGATCACGAAACGCCCCAGAGAGTCGTCACCGACCCGGCTCAGCCACGCCACCTTGAACCCCAGTCGCGACAAGCCGATGGCGACGTTGCTGTCGGCCCCGGCAATGCGTTTGTGGAAGTGGTCGACGTTGGCGAGGTCGCCGTTTTGATCGGCGACAAACATCGCCATGGTTTCGCCGAACGACAGGATATCGATCTCAGACATGAGCGCTCTCCAGGCGTGCTTGCCCCAAGTGGGCGAGGGCGGCGACATGCTCGGTGGTGAGCTGCACCAGGTCATCGGCTTGCAGCGGATATTCCGCGGCCCGCATCACGCCTTGGGCCATGTGCCGCAGCAGTTGTTCCCACGAATGCAGGTCGCTGGCAGCAGGTGGAATGGCCACCAGTTTGCCGTCGGCCCGGCGTGACACGGCTTTGCAGTGCACGTAACCGACGTGGCGCCCGAGCAAGCGCGCGGCGCTGCTGGCGGACTGGTCCTGCCAGTGCCAGTTGCCGATGTCGAAGGTCATTTTGATCGGCAGATTGTGTTGCTCGACCGCGGCGAAAAAACGCTGGAACGGTTCGATGCGGCCACCGTGTAGGGTCTGATCGTTTTCCACCAGCAGTTGCACGGCGCTTTTGCCCAGGATCCGGGCGAGGGTTTGCAGGTCGCTGGTGTCGGTGAAGTAACCGAGGGACACCTTCAGCCATTTGGCGCCGAAGGCCTGGGCGCGTTGCAGGGCGGTGATCAGTTGCGGATTGGGTTTGGACTGGCCGGCCAGCCACAATTCCATCGGCGAGGAATACACGCTTTCGAGGCCTTGCGCCTGGGTGGCATCAGCCAGTTGGGCGGGGTCTTCGACGGTCAGCAGTTCTTCGCGCCATTCGATGTGGCTGGCGCCCGCAGCGGCGAGGATATTGATGAAACTGCCTTGACCGCGCTGGCGGACGAGGTCGGCGCCGTAGCTGGAGAGGCTGATGGAAACGGGTGGTTTATGCATTGTCATGGACCTCTGAAACCGGTTTCATTTTTTTTCAAAAAAAAGCAGGAGGTTTTTGTGGCGATCTTTCGGGCCCCTTCGCGGGCAAGCCTCGCTCCTACGGGTTATCGGTGTCCTGTAGGAGCGAGGCTTGCCCGCGAAGGGGCCGGAACATTCACCGAGAATTTCCAAGGGTCGACCCCCGCACAATCAACCGCGCCGAAAAATCCATCGTCCGCACCGGCCCGTCATCCCCGCGCAAGCGCTTGAGCAAGCATTCAAACGCACTCGCGCCCATCTCGGTCGTCGGTTGGGCGAGGGCGGTGATGCCGCTGCCCACCAGCGGGTACCAATCCAGATCATCGAGGGCGATCAAGCCGACATCCTCGAACAACGTGCACTGCAATTCGCGCAACGCATGGGTCGCGGCCAGCGCCGCAATCCCGTTTGCGCAGAACAGCGCCTTCGGGCCGGGGCCGGGTGTATCGAGAAAGGTTTTGAGGTTTGCCGTGAGGTCACTGCCGGTTTCGATCATCGTTCCGCGCAGCGCCGAACGTCGGGCGATCTGCGCCTTGAAACTGCTGACCCGTTCGATCCGCGAACTGGTGCCGTCAAACGGTTCGGTGACCAGCAGCACATCGCGATAACCGCGTTCTTCAAGGTGGGCGATGGCGATCTCGACCGCTGCTGGGTTGTCCAACCCGACCATGTCACTTTCGAGGTGCTCGACCTTGCGGTCCACCAGCACCAGCGGCATCTCTCGATGCAGTTCCTGCAATTCGTCGCGGTGGTGGCCGAGGGTGTTCACGATCAGCCCTTCGATGTTGTACGAGCGCAGCAGGGCCAGATGCTGGCATTCCTGCTCGTCATCGCGGTCGGTGTTGCACACCACCAGGCTGTAGCCGTGTTGACGGCAGGCGGTTTCCACCCCGTGCATCACGGCAATCGAATAAGGGTTGCGGATGTCGGCGACCAGCATGCCGATCAGGCGGGTTCGTCCACGTTTCAGACCGCGAGCCATCTGGTTCGGGCGATAGCCCAGTTCGGCAATCGACTGTTCGATGCGCAACGCAATCGCATCGGACAGCAAGGCGCGATCCTCGCCGATAAACCGTGACACGCTGGCCTTGGAGACCTTGGCATGTTCGGCGACATCAAGCATGGTCACGCGGCTGCGCTGGGCGGCGGAGAAATCGTTCACGGTCTGAAACCTTCTTATTGGAGTTATAAGGTCCGTGCGTTTGAGATCGCACTGAAACCGGTTTCAGAAGACACCAAAAGCAAATACGCCGTCAAGCCCCGCATCGTCGATTGTCCGACAATGGCCGACGAATGGGATTCAGGCCCAAAGACTCAACCAGGCCGACCCCAACAGCAACAGGGCCATGCAGCGATTGAAGCGTTGCATTGAGCGAGGTGAACGCAACCAGCGCGTGGAGCCCGCGCCGAGCAATGCCCAGACCCCAAGGCAGGGCAGGGAAATCAGAAAGAACGCCAGCGACAAAACCATCACATGGGCCAGGCGCTGTTCGCCGGCCCCGGCAAATACACTGACAACCGCCAGCGCCATCATCCAGGTTTTCGGGTTGATCAGTTGCAGGCCGGCAGCGCCCAAAAGACCGAGTCGGGCGTCGGCATTCTGGGTGGTGACGGCCTCTGCCGGGGCGTTGAAAATCTGCCAGGCGAGGTAACTCAGCCAGGCCACGCCGATCCACTGCATCGCGGTTTGCACGAAGGGCCAAGCGGTCAACGACGCCCCGGCACCGCTGCCGACCAACAACACAATTGTCGCGGCGCTGGCACAAGCGCCGAAGATGATCGGCACGGCGGCCACCAAGCCGTATCGGGCACTGTTGCTCAACACCAGGATGTTGGTCGGGCCGGGCGTGATCGACGCCACGAACGCAAACAACAGGAAGGGCAGTAACGTCGGGAAAGTGGACAGCATCGCGGGCAAACTCCGGTGAAGATCTTTGAAGTCGATCTTCACAATCCCACGGTCAACTGTCTGGAAGATTTGAGCAGCGCTTGCGATACAACGCGGGCGTCAGGCCGTAGGCCCGCACGAACCAACGGCCCAGATGACTCTGGTCGGCGAACCCCAGCGTCATGGCCACCGTGGCCGGTTGTTCGCCTCGGGCCAGCATTCTGCGGGCCGTGGCCAGGCGCAATTGCACCAGATAGGCGTGCGGGGCGATGCCGTAAGCAGCCTTGAACGCGCGGGTCAGGCGAAAGCGATCGACGCCCGTTGCCGCGGCCAGTTGGTCGAGGCCGATGTCCTCGTGGGCATGGGCGTGCAGATACTCCCGAGCCTTCTGCGCCACCAACGGCAATCGCGGGTCTTCGCCATAACGGGCACGCCAGTGCAGGTGAGTGGTGAGGCGTTCGAGCAAACCGTCGAGGGCAGTCTGGCGGACGATTTTCAGCTCGCCGTTGTGCAGGGCCTGAAACGCCAGGCTGGTGGCGTGGGCCAGGCGCACGTCGGTGGCCAGGGTATTGGCGAAGCTCAATTGACTGTTGTCCGGCGCGTTGTCGAACACGGCACTGAGCTCGCGCTTCAACCATTGCGGGTCGAGGTACAGCATGCGGTAGGTGAAACCGTCGACCGTCGGTGCTTCGCCATCATGGATGTCACCCGGTTCGAGCAAAAACACCTTGCCCGGCGTGCTCTGGTGCCGGGCCCGCCGGCAGTTGAATTGCTGCACCCCTTGCTCGGTGACGCCCACCAGATAGCTGTCATGCCAGTGCGGATCGTAGGCGTGCCCCTCGAAATGCGCGCGCAGCGTCTCGATGCCGGTGTCGGCGTCCTGGGCCAGGTCGATCCAGTTGTGAGTGGTCATGCTGCACCTGCGAGACGGATTGCCGGGTTATTTAACGCTCGTGGCGCGGGCGGTGCCTAGAACGTTTGTGCACGAAGCGCCAAACGTTGACACCTCGAACAGGTCGGCTTTAGCACAAGCAAAGCTGTCGCGCCACTATCAGGGTTGATAGTGGTGCAAGCGACAGGCATCAGTTTTACTGAGTTGAATTTACTTGCACGAGCAGGCACACCATGAGCAATTACGATGCACCCGGCGGCCAAACCGAAGCGCTGATTGAATCTGTTTCTGACTCTGGAGTGCGAATTTGCTCCCCCGGTAATGTACGAGGACGGCGCACCTCGCTCAACACCGCCCAGTTGACTTGGGACGAGCCCTACGCAACGTGCCACTTATGCCCGGATGCCATTGGCTACGATGTTTACGGAGAGGGCATCACCCCGCAAACTGTGGTTCGGCCGCCTTGCGAACTCAGTGGATTGAATGCAGGCGTCGAATATTTGCTTTATGTCACGGCCAAAGCAGCCGGGAATAATATTTCAACACCCAGCGCTGTTCGCTTTTCCAAACTTACTGCGCCTACCAAGCCGGGCAAGCCGGAATTACGCGACTTGACCCATGCCTCGATGACTTTGTCTTGGACGCCTTCAGCTCCTGAGTGGGGTAACAATAGCTACAGGGTTTATTTGAATGGAACACTCGTTAAACGGGTCAGCCATCCTGAAGTCAAACTCACGCACCTGCAAAGTCATACCGTCTATCGCGTTGAGGTACGAGCAGTCAACAGTGCCGGGGTGTCCGAACCGAGCTTCGCTACCTTCAAAACCAGGCTGCGTCCGCCCTCAAACCTGAGGTTCAGCCAAAGCAATGGCAACTGCCGACTGCTATGGGACCCGGCTTTCAAAACATTCCCAAGTCATGAGCTCTCCATCAATGGCCAGACTTTCACTGCTGACCCAGGGGTTTGTTGGCATCACTTCAAGATGTCGGATGTTTCGCCCGGCCCTGTTCCGCACCACCTCAGGTTCGCGGTCCATGCTCAACTGGATGGCGAAGTTTCCGAGGTGGGGCTGCTCGAGAAAACCGTGGTGGACGACGTTCCTCCGGATCAACCCGGGACGCCAGTCGCCAGCGATATCACCGACAACTCGGTGACCCTGAACTGGGAACCCTCAAGTGACAATATCGGCGTGGTCCGCTATCGAGTGGTCCTCAATGGATTGCTTCTTTTCCACACTCCGGACACTCATCTCACGTTTACACAGTTAACCAGCGGTGCCTTTCACTGGGTGTTCGTGCGCGCACAAGACAAGGATGGAAACCTGTCCGCATGCAGCCCCGCTGCTGTGTTCAAAACGACGGGGCAGGCACCTGCACCGCGGCCTTCCGCTCCGCAGGTAAGTCTCACTGAGGCGAACGCCACCTCGGTAATGCTGAAGTGGATTTACCCAGTGGAGAATCCTGTCAGTGGCGTAAGAATCCTGCTGAATGACGAGCACTTGAAGGACGTACTCCTCTTTGATTTTTATCACCTGCAGAACCTGATCCCCAATGTCGAATATTCAATCAGCGTTGCGGCCTTCGACGTTTACGGACAGCTATCCGAACCGACCATTCTGGTCCATATACCAAAGGACGTGACCCCACCCGGCAAGCCGGGAAATCTGAGCGCGACCGAAGTAGCCACCGATACCGTCACGCTGACATGGGAGGAATCAACAGACGATTTTGGCATTCATGATTATGTGATTTACAACAACCACGAATACTTTGATCGCACGCCGCTGACTCGCTATACCGCCGTCGACTTGCTTCCCGGCACGTACTCATTTGAGGTCTGCGCAATGGATTTGTCCGGCAATGTCTCTGAGACTGCCGCAGTATCTGTCGTCATCGAAAGACCGCCATCGAACCCACCTACCAACTTCCGGTTTACCCAGCCCGGTTTGTTTCCCACGTTGGAATGGGATGCGCCGGATGATATGGAGGAGGTGAGCCGCTACAAGATCGTCTTGACCGGCCCCCAGGGAAACGACCTCCAGCACGAGTCATTCAACACCGTCTTGAAACCTGTCTTGCTTCCACTCACCCATTACAAGGTCAACATCACAGCCAGGAATGCCCTGGGAGGTTCATTGCCGTTGCTTGCAGAGTTCACCACTCGGTAAAAAGTGGACTCAAGGTTGTCGAGGGTTCATGGCACTTTCATCCAAACAACCCCGCAGCAATGTTGATCGAAAACCCGAGAATCGCCGTGTTGAACAGAAAACCGATCAACGACTGCGCCAGCACAATTTTGCGCAAATCCCGAGTGGCCACGCCGACATCGGAGGTTTGCACCGCCACGCTGATGGTGAACGAGAAATACAGGAAGTCCCAATAGTTGGGGGTAGTCAGACCTTCGGCAAAACGCAGTGCCGGGTCCTTGCCGTTCCAAGTGTAGTACAGGCGCGCGTAGTGCACGCTGAAAATCACCCCGATCAGCAGCCATGAACCGATCACGGTCAACGCGGTAAACCCGTAACGCAGCAGCTTACGTGTGGTTTCCAGGTCCTTGCTGCCGGCCAGCTCGAAGGTGATGGTCGCCAGGCTGGCGATTGCGGCGATGCACACTACGAACAGCACCAACCCGGCGTTCTCGTCTTCGACTTCGGCAATGCGTTTCACATCAGGCGCTTTGGAGCGCGTGGTAAGCCAGAGCATTAACACCAGATACGTCCAGACTCCGGCGTTCCAGCCGTAGAGGATTTTGCTGATGATCGAATCGGAAGGAGCCAGAATGCCCACCGCGACACCGAGAGTCGCAGCGGCGGACAGGCGAGGGTGGGTGCGGGCGAGGAAGGGCATGTGAACTCGATGGGCCAGGGTATGCAAACACCTTAGCCCAGCGTGGCCCCCTCTGACCAACGACGATCCCGTGTAGGAGCCGGCTTGCTGGCGATAGCGGTGTGTCAGTCGATATATTTATCGCCTGAAAAGACGTCATCGCCAGCAAGCCGGCTCCTACAAGGGGATGTGTGCGGTTAGCTGTTTTTGTGGCGTTTACGCACCAGCTTCATCACTACCACAAAAAACACCGGCACAAACACCACCGCCAGTGTCGCGGTGATCATCCCGCCAATCACCCCGGTGCCGATGGCTTGCTGGCTTGCCGAGCTCGCGCCAGTGGCGATCGCCAGCGGCACGACGCCGAGGATGAACGCCAGGGACGTCATGACGATTGGCCGCAGGCGCAGGCGCGCGGCTTGCAGGGTGGCGTCGATCAGGTCGTGGCCTTCGTCGTACAGGCTCTTGGCGAACTCGATGATCAGGATCGCGTTCTTCGCCGACAGGCCGATGATGGTGATCAGCCCGACCTTGAAGAACACGTCGTTGGGCATCCCGCGCAAGGTCACGGCCAACACCGCGCCGAGCACGCCGAGCGGCACCACCAGCAGCACCGAAGTCGGAATCGACCAGCTCTCATACAACGCCGCCAGGCACAGGAACACGATCAACAGCGACAACCCGAGCAGGATCGGCGCCTGGCTGCCGGACAGCCGTTCCTGCAGCGATAACCCGGTCCATTCCTGGCCCAGGCCCGCTGGCCCTTGCGCGACCAGTCGCTCGATTTCCGCCATGGCTTCACCGGTGCTGTGCCCCGGTTTTGGCTCGCCGGAAATACTGATGGCCGGATAGCCGTTGTAACGGGTCAATTGGGCTGGGCCCTGAGTCCACTTGGCCTGGACGAAGGCGGACAGCGGCACCATTTTCCCGCTGCTGTTGCGCACGTGGATCTTCAGCAGGTCGGCGACCTGACTGCGTTGATCGCCTTCAGCCTGGACCACGACTCGCTGCATCCGCCCCTGATTGGGGAAGTCGTTGATGTAAGCCGAACCCACAGCGGTGGACAGCACGCTGCCGATGTCGGCAAACGAAACCCCCAGCGCATTCGCCTGTTTACGGTCGACGATCAGTTGCACTTGCGGCGCTTCGGCCAGCGCGCTTTCGCGCACGTTCATCAGGATCGGGCTTTTCTCGGCGGCCGCCAGCAACGCGGTACGCGCCTGCATCAGCGTGGCATGGCCGAGGCCGCCACGGTCCTGCAAGCGGAACTCGAAACCGCTGGAGGTGCCGAGGCCGTCCACCGGCGGCGGCAGGACCGAGAACGCCATGGCGTCCTTGATCTGGCTCAGCGCGATGTTGGCGCGGTCGGCAATCGAACTCGCCGAGTCGTCGCTGCCGCGATCCGACCAGTCTTTCAACGTGGTAAACGCCAGCGCCGCGTTCTGCCCGCTGCCGGAGAAGCTGAAACCCAGAATCACCGTGCTGTCGCCGACGCCCGGTTCGGTGGCGTTGTGCGCTTCGATCTGCTCGACCACCTGCACCGTGCGATTTTTGCTCGCGCCGGGTGGCAGTTGAATGTCAGTGATGGTGTAACCCTGATCCTCCACTGGCAGAAACGAAGAGGGCAGGCGACTGAAGCACAGCCCCAGACCGATCAGCAGCACGCCGTAGATCAGCAGGTAACGACCGCTGCGTTTCAGCGCATAAGCGACCCAGCCCTGATAGCGCTCGGTCAGTTGCTCGAAGCGTCGGTTGAACCAGCCGAAGAATCCGCCCTTGGCGTGATGCTCGCCCTTGGCAATCGGCTTGAGCAGCGTTGCGCAGAGCGCCGGGGTCAAGGTCAGGGCGAGGAAGGCCGAAAACAGAATCGAGGTGGCCATCGACAGCGAGAATTGCCGGTAGATCACTCCGACCGAACCCTGCATGAACGCCATTGGAATAAACACGGCGACCAGCACCAGAGTGATGCCGATGATCGCCCCGGTGATCTGCTTCATCGCTTTGCGCGTCGCCTCTTTGGGCGACAGGCCTTCGGTGGCCATGATCCGTTCGACGTTTTCCACCACCACGATGGCGTCGTCCACCAGAATGCCGATGGCCAGCACCATGCCGAACATGGTCAGTACGTTGATCGAGAACCCCAGCGCGAGCATGGTCGCAAAGGTGCCCATCAGCGCCACTGGCACCACGAGGGTCGGAATCAGCGTGTAGCGGAAGTTTTGCAGGAACAGGAACATCACCGCGAACACCAGCACCATCGCTTCGATCAGGGTGTAAACCACTTTGGTGATCGAGACTTTGACGAAAGGCGAGGTGTCGTACGGGATCTTGTATTCCACATTGGCC
Organism: Pseudomonas sp. BF-RE-25; assembly: GCF_019956105.1. Lineage (NCBI taxonomy): Bacteria > Pseudomonadati > Pseudomonadota > Gammaproteobacteria > Pseudomonadales > Pseudomonadaceae > Pseudomonas > Pseudomonas sp. BF-RE-25. The sequence goes on along the minus strand of NZ_JAHBDB010000004.1, from coordinate 38,153 downwards.
GGGAAGTAGCGCGCCAGTTCATCCATCTTCGCCCGCACCAGCGTCGCAGTGCTGAGGGCGTTGGCGCCGGGCGACAATTGCACGCCGACAGCGGTGGACGGCTTGCCGTTCAGACGCGTGCCAAACTGGTATTCCTGGCTGCCGATCTCGACCCGCGCCACATCACCGATGCGCACGGTGGAACCGTCCGGATTGGCCTTGAGCACGATGTCAGCGAATTCTTCCGGGGTCGACAGCTGGCCTTTGACCAGAACGGTTGCGGTGATTTCCTGGGTGGTGCGGGTCGGCAGGTCGCCGATGCTGCCGGCCGAAACCTGGGCGTTCTGCGCAACGATGGCGGCGTTGACGTCGGCCGGTGTCAGGTTGAAACCGATCAGTTTCTGCGGGTCGATCCAGATCCGCATCGCCCGCTCGGCGCCGTACAGCTGGGCCTTGCCGACACCGTCCAGGCGCTTGATCTCGTTCATCACGTTGCGCGCCAGGTAATCGCTGAGCGCCACGTCGTCGAGTTTGCCGTCAGTGGAGGTCAGGGTGATCAGCAGCAGGAAACCGGCGGAGACTTTCTCCACCTGCAAACCTTGCTGGTTGACCGCTTGCGGCAGGCGCGACTCGATGACTTTCAGGCGGTTTTGCACATCCACCTGAGCCATCTCCGGGTTAGTGCCCGGTTGAAACGTCGCCTTGATCGTGGCGCTGCCGAGGCTGCTTTGCGATTCGAAATACAACAGGTGATCAGCGCCGTTGAGCTCTTCCTCGATCAGGCTGACCACGCTTTCGTCCACGGTTTGCGCCGAGGCGCCCGGGTACACGGCGTAGATTTCGATCTGTGGCGGCGCGACATCGGGGTACTGCGCCACCGGCAATTGCGGAATGGACAGGGCACCGGCCAGCAGGATGAACAGGGCAACCACCCAGGCGAACACCGGGCGGTCGATAAAGAACTGCGGCATAGAAAAGCGTCCTGCTTACTGACCAGAAACCTGGGCAAGTGGAAGAGGGGAATCGTCGATCTGTACTTTCTCGCCGGGCTTGGCGTGTTGCAGGCCTTCGATGACGATGCGGTCGCCAGACTTGAGGCCTGCGGTGACGATCCAGCGATCGTTTTGCACGGCGCCCAGCTCTACGGTTTGCTGGCCGACGCGCAGTTCCGCATCGAGCACCAGCACCTGCGCAACACCCGCGCTGTCGCGTTGAATGGCGCGTTGCGGCACGCTGATGCCTTGCTGGTTCACCGCTTGTTCCAGGCGCACCCGCACGAAGCTGCCCGGCAGCAAGTCGAGGTCCGGGTTGGGAAACTCGCTGCGCAGGATGATCTGGCCGGTGCCCGGATCGACGGTGATGTCGGTGAACAGCAGCTTGCCCGGCAGCGGATAGAGGCTGCCGTCGTCTTGAATCAGCGTGGCTTTGGCCTGACCCTGACCCACTTCCTGCAACTGGCCGGAACGGAAGGCGCGGCGCAGGTCGTTGAGTTCGCGGGTCGACTGGGTGAGGTCGGCATGAATCGGGTTCAACTGCTGAATCAGCGCCAGCGGCGTGGTTTCGTTCTGCCCGACCAATGCGCCTTCGGTGACCAGTGCGCGGCCGATGCGCCCGGAAATGGGGGCGGTGACGGTGGCGTACCCGAGATTCAATTTCGCTCGATCCACGGCGGCTTTATTGGCCGCGACTTCAGCGGCGGTTTGCCGTACGGCGGCCCGGGCGTTGTCGTAATCCTGGCCGCTGATGGCATTGCCTTCGATCAACTGGGCGTAGCGCTGTTCTTGCAGCCTGGCCTGGAAGGCGTTGGCCTCGGCCTTGCGCAGCGAGGCTTCGGCGCTGTCCAGGTCAGCCTTGAACGGTGCCGGATCGATGCGGAACAGCACGTCGCCTTTTTTCACGTCGCTGCCTTCGTGGAAGGCGCGTTGCAACACCACGCCGGCGACACGGGCGCGCACTTCGGCAATCCGTGGCGCGGCGATTCGTCCGCTCAATTCGCTGGTGATCGACAGGGGCCGGGGTTTGATCGTCTCAATGCGCACGGTGGCCAGCGGCGCCTGCTCTTCAGCGTTCGTGGATTTGTCACACGCGCTCAGCGTCAACGCCAGGGCAAGCAGGCTGAGCTTGGCAAGCAGGTTCTTTGACATGTAAATACCCCAATAATGAACTCCCGCATCCTACGGGGAGGCGACGAGGGTAGCGGTGAAGCTTTGTTGGTGCTGTGTGAAATTGTGTAATGGTTTTGCTCAGGCGCGGGTGAGGGCGTATATCCTTCATGGCTTGAAATTTATTGCGCCTGTCAGGCAGCCTTCGCGGGCAAGTCGAATCGTCGCACCGCTCGCTCCTACAGGATTTGTGTCGTCCGCGAAATCCATGGCCGACAACAATCCCTGTAGGAGCGAGGCTTGCCCGCGAAGAGGCCCGAACAGCCGCCACTGCACTCTCTGGAAACACCCATGCCCAACATCCTCCTGGTCGAAGACGACACCGCGCTCTCCGAGTTGATTTCCAGCTACCTGGAACGCAACGGCTACTCCGTCAGCGTGATCAGCCGCGGTGACCACGTGCGCGAGCGTGCGCGGGTCAATCCGCCGGACCTGGTGATCCTCGACCTGATGTTGCCGGGCCTCGACGGCCTGCAAGTCTGTCGCTTGTTGCGCGCGGATTCGGCCACGCTGCCGATACTGATGCTCACTGCCCGCGACGACAGCCACGATCAGGTGCTGGGCCTGGAAATGGGCGCCGATGACTACGTCACCAAACCCTGCGAACCCCGCGTGCTGCTGGCCCGTGTACGTACGCTGTTGCGCCGCAGCAGCCTCAGCGAACCGCAGACGGCCAATGACCGCATCCTCATGGGCAATTTGTGCATCGACCTGTCTGAACGCACCGTGACCTGGCGTGAACAACTGGTCGAGCTGTCCAGCGGCGAATACAACTTGTTGGTGGTGCTGGCCCGGCATGCCGGCGAAGTGTTGAGCCGCGACCAGATTCTGCAACGCCTGCGCGGTATCGAATTCAACGGCACCGACCGCTCGGTGGACGTGGCGATTTCCAAACTGCGGCGCAAATTCGACGACCATGCCGGCGAGGCGCGCAAGATCAAGACCGTGTGGGGCAAGGGTTACCTGTTCAGCCGTTCCGAGTGGGAATGCTGAGGCGATGTTCAGAATCCTCTTTCGCCTGTACCTAGTGACGATCATTTCGTACAGCGCGGCGATCTATCTGGTGCCGGACGTGGTGATCAAGGTCTTCCAGGAGCGCTTTGTCACCTACAACCTCGATTACTCGCGCGGGTTGCAGTCGTTGATCGTCAAACAGTTTCACGCCGTGCCCGAAACGCAGTGGCCAGCGTTGGCGGCCGAGATGGACAAGGAATTCAACCCGCTGCACATCGTCCTCAGCCGCAATGACGATGACGGCCTGACCCTGGCGGAACAGAAACGTTTGCAGCGTGGCGAGAATGTCGTGCGCATCGGCGACTGGGGCTGGCGCACGCTGGCGGTGGCACCGTTGAACTCGCAAACCGTCGTGCAAATGGTTGTGCCGCCGGACCCGCTGGACGTGAACTTGCTGTACTGGAGCATCAACGTGCTGATCGGCGCGACCATGCTCGCGTGCCTGTTGCTGTGGCTGCGCCCGCACTGGCGCGACCTGGAGCGGCTCAAAGGCACGGCTGAACGCTTCGGCAAGGGGCATTTGAGCGAGCGAACCCAGATCCCCACGCACTCCAACATCGGTAGCCTGGCCAACGTTTTCGACACCATGGCCGGCGATATCGAAAACCTGCTGAACCAGCAACGGGATTTGCTCAACGCGGTTTCTCACGAGCTGCGCACACCGCTGACCCGCCTGGATTTTGGCCTCGCGCTGGCACTGTCCGACGATTTGCCGGCGGCCAGTCGGGAGCGCCTGCAAGGGCTGGTCGCGCACATTCGTGAACTGGATGAGTTGGTGCTGGAGCTGCTGTCCTATAGCCGTTTGCAAAACCCGGCCCGGCTACCGGAACAGGTGGAAGTGTCGCTGGATGAGTTCATCGACAGCATTCTGGGCAGCGTCGACGAGGAGCTGGAATCCCCTGAAATCGTGATCGACGTGCTGCTTCACGGCCAGCTCGAACGCTTCACACTCGATCCTCGGCTGACTGCCCGGGCGATTCAGAACCTGCTGCGCAACGCGATGCGCTACTGCGAGAAGCGTATTCAGATCGGGGTTCAGGTCTGTGCCAAGGGGTGTGAAATCTGGGTCGATGACGACGGGATCGGCATTCCCGATGACGAGCGCGAGCGGATTTTCGAGCCGTTTTATCGACTGGATCGCAGTCGCGATCGGGCGACAGGTGGCTTTGGCCTGGGATTGGCGATCAGTCGGCGGGCGCTGGAGGCACAGGGCGGCACGCTCACTGTCGAACCGTCTCCGCTGGGCGGTGCACGGTTCCGTTTGTGGTTACCGATCCCGGCCTGATGACCGCCGCAAAACCTGTGTAGGAGCCAGTTTGCCGGCGATGGCGTCCTTGAATTCAACGCAATGTCTGATGGCCCCATCGCCAGCAAGCCGGCTCCTACAGGTCACGCGCTTAGCCGACTGCGCAACACCTTCGCCATCTCCTCCAGCTCCGACGCCGGGTTGTGCCCGATCAGCATCCACGCATGTTCCATGTCCGCCCAATACACCACGTTCATTCCGTGCCGACGCTCGTGGGCGAAGTGGCGACTGCCGCTGTTTGAGCGGGTGACGCACAACGCCATGGGGCCGTGCGCCGGGTCCAGATACGTAATCTGGGCGATGGGCATGCCGTCGTATTCGAGGATTTGTGCGCGTTTGAGCTCAACGCGTGGCAGGCTCAGTTGAGCCGGCAAAAGGCGCAACCCCAGGCGTGCGTCGATGGTGTGCAATTGCGCGCGCTGAGTGGCTTCGTCGCTGGGCAAGTGTTCCAGGGTTTGCGGCACGTACATCGACATGTAGTCCGCCACCAGCCCTCGCCAGCTGGATTTGTGCTGGCTCGCCTGCCAGCCAAGGAACAACCGGTCCGCGAGCACGCCGCTCAACACCAGGCCGGCTGCCGCCGCGAGGAACCGGCGCCGATTCATCGCGGGCCGGGCAGGCGAGGGCAAGGTGTCGAGCATCGCTTGCAGGCGGTCCACGGGCGCCTGTTGCGCCAGTTCGTCGTAGGCGGCCTTGAACGGCAGGCTGCTGCGGGCCAGCCATTGAAGGCGCAGGTTGAGCATCGAGTCTTCGGCGATGACTGCGTCGATGCGGCTGCGCTGATCGCTATCGAGTTGGTCGTCGAGGTAGGCCACCAGTTGCTCGTCCGTAGGCATCGTGTGATCGTTCATCGACGTTCTCCTGTGGAAGGGTTCGACACCGCGTGCAAGGGCGGGTACTCGGCCAGTTTCGCCCGCGCCGCGGCCAGGCGGCTCATGACCGTGCCGATGGGCACGTCCAGGACTTCGGCGACTTCGCGATAGGACAGGCCCTCCACGTAGGCCAGAAATACCGTTTCGCGTTGCGCTTCAGGCAGCGCATCGACGCGCCGAATCACCTGCGTGGCGAGCACGTGGGTTTGCGCGGCGTATTCACCGTCGAACGACAAGGCGTTGTCGGCATCCACCAGCCCCTGGCCCTGACGCACTCGGCGCGAACGCACTTCGTTGAGCCAGATCGAATGCAGAATGCTCAGCAGCCAGCGGTCCAGGCGGCTGCCGGGGACAAATTGCCCGGCACACTCCAGCGCCCGCACGCAGGTGGCCTGCACCAGGTCTTCGGCGACATGCCGCTGTCGGGACAGCAGCAGGCCGTAGCGCCATAAGCGCGCCAGGTGCTGGCCCAGCTCTGCCCGTATTGCCTGATCGCTGGCGATGGCGACCTCCGTCCTGTCAGGTTTTCGATGAATCGTTAATGGCTTCAGCCAGGTCCCGGTATTCTTCGCAGGTGCTGCCGCAGATCGATTTTATCTGCTGCAACTGCTCCTGGGCGAGATCCAGCCGACCCTTGATCACATAAGCCTCGCCGAGGTACTCGCGGACTTGCGCGTACTGCGGATCGAGTTTGACCGATTGCAGGTAGTAACCGATGCCCTCGTCGGTGCGCCCCAGTTTACGCGTAGCGTAGCCGCGATAGTTGAGCGCCTTGGCGGTGTCGGGTTCTTTCAGCGTGTCGAGCAGTGCCAGGGCTTCCTCGTAGCGACCGTCCTTTGCCAGCCGATAGGCGTAATCGGTGCGGTCGGCATCGGATACCTCGCCGCTGGTCTGCCTTACGCATTTTTGCGACCTGGAGTCGAAGACCTGGCCTTTCGGGCAGTTGGGCCTGGCCGGTGCGTCATCTTCCCCATTGGCCAATGCAAGGGTAGCGGACAACGCAAAGGCGAGCAGTAGCTGAACGGTAAAAACAGTAAGACGGGTATTCATGGATGATCTCCACTGGTTTATTCGTTTCAGTTCAACCACGCCCCGGCAGCATGCACGCAAGGTGTTATCCCGCAGGCCGAAATGATGAGTCTTCGCTGTCATGAACACCGCAGGGTGAACAATTATTCATTTCTTTCGGGCAGTCTTTTCGAGGCACGCGCGCACAGGTCCGTGGTCGATCTGGGTGTCCACTAGTTTTGTCGCGGCTTTATCCGCGCAGGAACGGGCGAAGGTGGATGGGCAAATTCGCGGGCTGATCGCCGCTGAGCACGAATTGCGGGGCAAGGACGTGGTGACGGTGCTTTATGTGACGGCGGCGTTTGTCGCGGTGAAGGCCAGTTAGATTTGTGGTGCGTTCATCGCCGGCTTGCCGGCGATGAACGATGACCGGGTATCAGCTGAGCAACCGGATCGGCTCTCCAGCTGACCAGGCCTGAATGTCCTCGATCATCTGCGAAAAGAACAGATGGTAATTCTGCTGGCTGACGTACCCGACATGCGGCGTCGCCAGCACATTCTCCAGCGTCCTGAACGGGTGATGAGCGGGCAAGGGTTCCTGCTCGAACACGTCCAGCGCCGCACCGGCCAGGCGACGTTTTTGCAACGCCTTGATCAGCGCCGCCTCATCGACAATCGGCCCGCGAGCCGTGTTGACCAGCAGTGCGGTGGGTTTCATCCAGTCCAGCGCTTGCGCGTTGACCAAGCCGCGGCTGCGGTCGCTGAGCACCAGATGCACCGACAACACGTCGGCCTGTTCGAACAACGCCTGCTTGCTGACGTAGGTCACACCGACTTCGGCGGCGCGTTCGGCTGTGAGGTTTTCGCTCCAGGCGATTACCCGCATGCCGAACACCTGGCCAAACTGGGCGACTCGCTGGCCAATGCTGCCCAAACCGAGAATCGCCAGGGTCTTGCCGTGCAGGTCGCCACCCAGCCCTTGTTGCCATTTGCCTGCACGCAGGGCGTTGGCTTCCACGACCAGGTTGCGGGTGGCGGCCATGATCAGCGCCCAGGTCAGTTCCGGCGCGGCATGCTTGTAACTGTCGGTGCCGCTGACCTGAATGCCAAGCGCGGCAGCGGCTTTCAGGTCGAGGGCAGCGTTGCGCATGCCGCCGGTGACCAGCAGTTTGAGGGTCGGTAGCCGACGCAGCAGGTCTTCATCGAACCGTGTGCGCTCGCGCATTACGCAGATCACTTCAAACCCGGCCAGCCGTGCTGCCAGCGTTTCGTTATCCGCCGGGTAGTCATGGATGAAACTCACCTGGCCGATGGCGTCCAGCGCCGACCAGTCAACCACCTGCCGCGCCACATCCTGCCAGTCATCGAGTACCGCAATCTGCACAGCCATCCGCCTTACCTCATCAATGAACGGGGTTGGAATTGTTCAGCCAGGCGAGCAGGGCCTGGTGGAATTTTGCCGGTTCTTCCATTTGCGGCGCGTGGCCCATGCCGGGGAATTCGACCAGCGTCGAGTGAGGAATCAGTTTCGCCACCTGTTTGCCGAGTACGTCGTAGTGACCGATTTTCGCTTTGACCTCGGGTGAGGCGATGTCCTTGTTGATGGCCGTGGAGTCGGCAGTGCCGATCAGCAACAGCGTCGGCACCTTCAGGTCCTTGAATTCGTAGTACACCGGCTGGGTGAAGATCATGTCGTAAATCAGTGCCGAGTTCCACGCCACCCGGGTTTTGCCCGGGCCTTTGGCCATGCCTGCGTACATGTCTACCCAGCGGTCGAATTCGGGTTTCCAGCGGCCGTCGTAATAAGTGTTGCGCTGATAGTCGTGAATGCCTTGCGCCGTCACCTTGAGCTCACGCTCGTACCATTGATCCACCGTGCGATACGGCACGCCGAGGGCTTTCCAGTCTTCAAGACCGATTGGGTTGACCATCGCCAGTTGTTCGACCTGCTCGGGATATTGCAGCGCATAGCGGGTGGCGAGCATGCCGCCCGTGGAATGCCCGAGCAGGCTGGCTTTCTGGATGCCGAGGGCTTTGAGCAGTTGTTGGGTGTTTGCCGCCAGTTGCTGGAAGCTGTACTGATAATTGTCCGGTTTGCTGGAGGTGCAGAAACCGATCTGGTCCGGCGCGATGACCCGGTAACCGGCGTCGCTCAAGGCCTTGATCGACGTGTCCCAGGTTGCGCCGCAGAAATTCTTGCCGTGCATCAGCACGATGCTGCGCCCGTTGGCCTTGCCGTGCGCGGCGACGTCCATGTAGCCCATTTGCAGGGACTGGCCCTGGGACTCAAAGGCGAAATGCTTGAGCGTATAGGGGTATTCGAAGCCTTGCAGTTCGGGGCCATATTCCGGACCTTCGGCCGCGATGGCCGGCAGTGCGGCGGTCAGCAGCAGGCTCGGTAGCCAGCGGAAGCGTGCGAGGGGCATGGGTGGACTCCAGAGGAAATCGGCGATGCTGGATCGGCATGATTAGGGCGGCATTAAGCACAGGCAATCGCGGCGGGTGATGGTTCAACCGATCCAGCCCAAAGTCGCCAGGGCCAGCACGCCGTAACGGGCGCCTTTGGCGAGCGTCACGATCAGCAGGAAGCGCCCCAGCGGTTCGCGCATGACGCCGGCGACCAGCGTCAGTGGGTCACCGATGACAGGCACCCAACTCAACAGCAACGACCAATGACCGTAGCGCTGATAATGAATGCGGGCCTTGTCCAGATGGCGTGGGCTGACCGGAAACCAGCGCCGGTCGCGAAACCGCTCGATACCGCGACCCAGCCACCAGTTCAGCAGCGAGCCGAGCACATTGCCCAGCGTCGCAATTGCCAGCAGCGACCAGAGCCAGTACTGCTCGCTGAGCAACAGCCCCACCAGGACCGCTTCGGACTGCAACGGCAGCAGGGTCGCCGCACCGAATGCGGCAAAAAACAGCCCGATGTACGCCGCAGACATCAATGGGCGGCGGGGTAGTCCGCCACCACCACGTCAGCGCCGTCCTTTTTCAGGCCGATCACCTGATAGGCGTCGCTCATGCCGTCCATTTCCATGCCGGGCGAACCCATCGGCATGCCGGGTGCGGCCACGCCCAATAGATCGTCACGCTTGCTCAAGGCCAGCACCTGATCGGCCGGGACATGGCCTTCGACGAATTTGCCATTGATCAAACCGGTGTGGCAGGAAGCGAGACGTGGCGGCACGCCGTGCTGTTGCTTGAATTCGCTCATGTTAGCTTCGACGTGATCCTCGACCTTGAAGCCATTGGCCTCCAGGTGGCTGATCCACTTTTTGCAGCAGCCGCAGTTGGCGTCGCGGTGGACCTCGATGGGGATGAGGTCGGCGGCCTGGGCCAGGGAAGAAATGAACAGGGCGCTCAGGGCGACCAGACGCAGATGGGTTCGCATGGAGGGATCTCGACTCGGATGGCGGTCAAAAAAAGAGGCATTTTGACTACTTTAGCCGGTAAAGAGCGGCGAGATTGTTTCGAATTAATGCTGGGGTTGTGGGGGATTCTGGGTTGCACGGGTTTTGGTTGGTGTACATATCCATTGCTGCGGTAATGGCGGCTATTGGTTTCGCCCTTACGGCGAGTCACTTGGAAGAGCCCCAAGTAACCAAGGGCTCTTGCCCCTGTCGTTCGGTGCCTCGCCTAGGCTCGGCATACCCTCGCTCCGGTCCTGCTCCGTGGGCCCGCCGCGATCGGCCATCCCTGGCCGTGCGCGGCTAACCCGGCATCCATGCCGGGTTGCCCACTGCGCAGAACCTGCGCTCGGCCTCTCGAGGGGGCGTGCACCTCAAGATCAAAAGCGGAAGGCGAGCTAACGCTCGGCCTGATGAGTGGTGAAGATCAAAAGCGCACGCCGCCCCCTGTAGGAGCCGGCTTGCTGGCGATAGCGGTGGGTCTGTCAACGTATGTATTGGCTGGACAGACGCTATCGCCAGCAAGCCGGCTCCTACAGTTGATCGTATTTATCCAAACGCATCTGCACTTCCTTTGTAGGAGCCAGCTTGCTGGCGATGGACGCCAACGATAACGCGGGGTGTCTGAATGAACGCGTTGTCCAGACGATTTTCGCCGGCAAGCCGGCTCCTACAGGGGATCGGCGTGCGCTTTTGATTTTCACCACTCATCAGGCCGAGCGTTAGCTCGCCTTCCGCTTTTGATCTGAGCGCCCCCTCGAGAGGCCGAGTGGAGGTTCTGCGCAGTGGGCAACCCGGCATGGATGCCGGGTTAGCCGCCCCCGGCCATGGATGGCCGATGGCGGCGGGCCCACGGAGCAGGACCGGAGCGAGGGTATGCCGAGCCACAGCGAGGCACCGAACGACAGGGGCAAGAGCCCTTGGTTACTTGGGGCTTTTCCAAGTGACTCGCCGTAAGGGCGAAACCCATATCCGCCATCACCAAAACAATGGATATGCACACAAAAGCCTTACAGCCAATCAGCGGACTTTGAACCGCCCCATAATCGCACTCACGCGGCTATTGGCTTCCAGCAACTGCCGGGTATTGAGCTCACTGGCCTGACCGCTTTTCACCAGTTCATCCACCATGAGGCGGATCTGCACCATGCTGCGGTTGATCTCCTCCGTCACCGCACTTTGTTGTTCGGCGGCAGTGGCGATCTGAGTGCTCAGGCTGTTGATGTGGCTGACGGAACCGGCCATTTCGTCCAGCCCGGTGTTGACCCGTGCCGTGGCATCGGCCGCTGACTGGCAGCTGGCCTGGGTGTTCTCCATGGCGCTGACCGACGAACTGACGCCTTGGGTCAGGCGGGTGAGCATCTCGTTGATTTCCGAGGTGCTGGCCTGGGTGCGGGCGGCGAGGGCGCGGACTTCGTCGGCCACCACCGCAAAACCGCGACCTTGCTCACCGGCACGCGCCGCTTCAATCGCCGCGTTAAGGGCCAGCAGGTTGGTCTGGCCGGCGATGGCGCCGATCACCCCGAGGATTTCGGTGATGCGCTGGGCGTCCTGCTGCATGCTTTCGACTTTATGGGTGGCGCTGGCCACTTCGTCGATCAATGCAATCACACTGCTGGACGCTTCACCCACCACGACCCGTGAACGGTCGGCGTTTTCGTTGGCGCGTTGAGTGAAAGCAGCGGTTTCAGCGGCGTTCTGCGCCACGCTTTCGGCGGTCGAACTCATTTCGGTAATGGCGGTGACGGTCTGATCGGTTTCCGAAGCGTGGCGCACCAGAATCTGGCTGGTATGCGCAGAGGTGCGTTGCAGGTTGTCGAGGCTGGACGCCATGGCGCCCGTGGCCTGGGTGACTTCGCCGATCATGTTTTGCAGGTAAGCGATGAACGCGTTGACCGAGTGGCCAATGGCGCCCAGCTCGTCTTCGGCACGAATGGTGATGCGTTTGGTCAGGTCGGCGTCACCGGCGGACAGCGCGTCGATATTCGCCTTCAAGGCTTTCATGCGCTGGATCAGTTGGCGGATCGCATAGATTTGCAGCAGCACCAGCAGGATCACCATCGGAATTTGCAGCAGGCTCAGCGTGCTGAGCACGTCGTCGCGCTGGGCGGTGATCAGTTTGGTCGGCAGGGCAGTGGCAAGGAACCACGGCGTGCCTTCGATAGGGCGCATGAAGAAGGTGCTGGCTTCGCCTTTGTTGTCGAACTCGACGCGCTGCGCCTGATCACGGTTTTGCAGGCCGGCCTTCACTTGGCTGGCGAAGGGTGAGTTGCCGGCCAGTTCGCTGATGTTCTTCAGTACGATCGGTCCGCTGATGCGCGAGCTGTTGCTGATGATCTTGCCGTCGGCCTCGACGATGAGCATTTCGGCACCGAGGTCTTTTTCCTTGCGCGCCACCAGGTCGTTGAAGAAGCCCAGGGTCACGTCGATGGTCGACACGCCGTAGGCTGCGCCGTTTTTCTGGATCGCCATGGCGCAGTTGGTGCGCGGCTCGGCGCTGGCGTCATCTTTATAGGCCGCTGCCCAGGCGCATTGCCCGCGCGGGGTTTGCATGCCGCCCTTGTACCAGCTCTGGTCATAATAGTTAGGCGCGGCGTCGCTGTTCCAGAAGGTATTGACCGCCAGTTTGCCCGAGGCATCGCGATGCCAGAACGTGCTGAACTTGTTGCGTCCCGCTTCACGCTGGCCGGGCAGGGGCCAGATGCCGCCACCGAAGACTTTCAGTTCGCCGTACTGATCGACCAGGCCCGGCAGGACTGTGTCGATGGCGGCGCTGTCGAGCAGGGGGATGGTCTGGGTGATGCTGCGCTGTTGCGCCTGAACCTTGTTCAGTTCGCCCTGGATTTGTTCGGCGACTTCGGCGATGCGATTGAGCGCGACTTGTTCTTCGGTGTGGCGCAGCTTCGGCGCGACCAGTTGGCTGATGCCAACCACGGTGAGAATGGACAGCAGCAGAATGAACAGGACCAGAAACAGCGTGTAGCGAGCCTGAATAGTGCGGAATGCGGGCATGGGGCCGGGTCCTTTTGAGCAGCGATCTTATTGTGGGTATCGGTATGAAACTGGACGCTTCAAAGGGCTATCGGCTGGCTCAAGTCGAGCTTTAGGTACGATCGTACTAGAACGGAGGGAGGTGACGGACGGCGGGATTGCGCCGGCCCGTTCAGGCAATTGAACGGGCCGGACGCAGGTTAACGGTCGAGCAACTTCAGGATTTCTTCGGGGTAACGCAAGCCGGCGGTGGCATTTGCCGGGAAGATCGCTTCCAGCGCGTGCAACTCTTCGCGGCCAAGTTTGATTTCCAGCGCTGCCACGTTTTCTTCCAGGTATTTACGCTGTTTGGTCCCGGGGATCGGGATCACGTAATCACCCTGGGCCAGCACCCACGCCAACGCGAGTTGCCCCGCCGTCACGCCTTTTTCCGCCGCCAGGTCCTGTACTTGCCGCACCAGCAACAGGTTTTTCGCGAAGTTGTCACCCTGAAAACGCGGGCTGAACCGACGGTAGTCGTCCGCCGCAAAATCGTCCGGGCTTTTCAGTGCGCCCGTCAGAAAGCCCCGACCCAGCGGGCTGTAAGGGACAAAGGCAATGCCCAGTCGCTGGCACGCGGCCAGGCAGCCGTTGTCTTCCTGATCCCGGCTCCATAACGAATATTCGCTTTGCAGCGCGCTGATCGGATGAACCTGGTGCGCCCGCTCCAGCGTTGCGGCCGAGGCTTCGCTCAAGCCCAGGTAACGCACCTTGCCGGCCTTGACCAGTTCGGCCATGGCGCCGACGGTTTCCTCGATGGCCACTTGCGGGTCGATGCGGTGCTGGTAGTACAAGTCGAGGGTTTCGACCCCGAGCCGCTTGAGGGTGCCATCGATAGAAGCGCGGATGTATTCCGGGCGTCCGTCGACCCCTCGGGCGGACGGGTTTGCCGGATCACGGACGATGCCGAACTTGCTCGCCAGAAACACTTGATCACGTTTGCCGGCGATGGCTTTGCCGATCAGTTCTTCGTTGGTGTGCGGGCCGTACATGTCGGCGGTGTCGAGCAGGTTGATGCCCAGCTCCAGCGCGCGATGCAGGGTCGCCGTGGCTTCCCGGGTGTCCGTGCCGGTGGTGTAGAAATCGGTCATGCCCATGCAGCCCAGACCGATCGCGCTGACCCGCGGACCGTTTTTACCCAATTGACGTGTTTGCATGAAATCAGCTCCCTGTGAATGTGGATCCCATTGTTAACCTCGACAGAATCCAGATAAACCAGCTAAAACTGCTATCACTATTAGTAAATTCTAAATAATCAGTCGGTAAGACAGCACAATGGATCGATTCAACGCCATGCGCGTATTCACCCGGATCGTCGAGCTGGGAGGCTTTGCCAAAGCGGCAGACAGCCTGCAATTGCCCCGCGCCTCGGTGACCATTCTGATCAAACAGCTGGAGGCGCATCTGGGCGTGCAGTTGCTGCAACGCACCACGCGGCAGATCAGCCTGACGCTGGATGGGGCTGCGTATTACCCGCGTTGCGTGCGTTTGCTGGCGGATCTGGAAGAAACCGAAGCGGTGTTCTCCGCCGCGCGTCAAAACCCCAAGGGTTTGTTGCGCGTGGACATGCCGGCGGGGGTAGGGCGCCTGATCGTGATTCCGGCCTTACCGCAGTTCACGGCGCGCTATCCCTTGATCGAGCTGGAAATCGGTTTGAATGACCGGCCTGTGGACCTGATTCGCGAGGGCGTCGATTGCGTGCTCCGGGGCGGCTCGTCACTGGACGACTCTCTGGTGGCGCGACCGCTGGTCATGCTGGATCAGGTCACCTGCGCCAGCCCCGGTTATCTGCAACGCCACGGGACGCCGCAGTGCCTGGCCGATCTGGAGGGGCATGAAATGGTGGAGTACGTTTCCAGTCACAGCGGCAAACGTTTCGGGCTGGAGTTTGTGGTCGATGGCCAGATACAACCGATCAATCTGGCCAAGCATGTGGCGGTCAACAGCGCCGACGGTTATCTGGCAGCGTGTGAGGCGGGGTATGGTTTGGTCCAGACCCCGTACTATCACGTGGCCAGGCAATTGAAGGAGGGCAATCTGGTCGAGGTGCTGAGAGAGGTGCCGCCACCGGGGATGCCGTTGGCGGCGCTCTATCCTCCTCACCGTCAGCTGTCGCGGCGGGTACGGGTGTTTGTCGACTGGATGGTTGAGCTTTGCGCGCAGCCGGGAAATGGCTTTGTCAAAGAACATTCAGGCCGCTGAAAAATCCTAACGGTGTTGGTAGTAACCCGGTCCGCCACGGCCGTCGTAATGGTGGCCGCCGTGCCATCCGCCGTGGGGGAAAATAATGCAGCCGCTCAGGGAAAGTATGGCCAGCAGGGGAATCAGCAGTGTGATTCGACGGAACATTTCAAAATCCTCATGGTTATCGCCGCTATGCAGCCAAAAGGCTTCATCGGCTGTAACATGAGACCCCGTTTGCAGCGCCCCATCCCCGGAAAACGGTAGTGGCTTGGCATGCATTCGGATACAAACCCGATACATTTTCAGGTTCGCCTTACGTTTTAGCTTTTTGTTTAAGGAAAAGGGCAATGACCCAGTCGCAACGTTTGAAATACTCGATTCTGATTTCCCTGGTGGTGCTGGGAATCATGTTTGGCCTTTCGTATTTGCAGAATGCCGGGGTCATCAGCGAAAAACTGTTCCAGTACATCGCTATTGGCGTGGCGGTGATCGTGGTGGTGATCAATGGCGTGATGCGTCGCAAGGTCAAGCCCTGAGCGACGCACCACGGGCAGGTTATTCGCCGTGCAATGCGGCGAACGCCTGCGGGTGCAAGCTGTAGCTTTTGTCCGGGTTCAGGGTGATCACGCCTTCGCTGCACAAGCGTTTCAATACTTCGCGCACACTGAGAAAGGACAGCGGAATATCCAGGTCCAGCAGGTGACTGTGGACGCCGCGCACACCCAGGCTGCGATCGCTTTCGGCGGCGGTCAGCAAGGCGTCGATGACTTTCAGGCGGATCAGGCTGGTGCGCAGGCCGAAGCTCTTGAGCAGTACCCGGATCCGTTCGTTGCTGTGTCGTTCAGTACGCGGATTGAACAGGCCCGAGCCCATGGAAGTGCCCATTGGCGCAGTGCTACCGTCCGTTGGCAGTTGCGAGTTGTACATGCAATATCTCCTTTTCAGAGCCTGAACCGGAAAGATGTGTTGGGTGCTCTTACTCAATAAGACGTACGAGCCACCCAAATCATGAAGGATCAGATGTAGAAATTTTGTTGCCATCACGTCAGAAGCTTGTAAACCCCCGCAGAAACGCCCTCCGGCGGCCTAAATTTTTGTCATGGATTTCGTTCCTGTAGGAGCGAGTGTGATTATTACCAGGCAGTTAACCCGATTGAGCCTTGCCGCCGTGTTGGTGGGCTTGAGTCTTGCGGCACACGCGCGCAGCCAGCCGGATGCTTCGGCGACGGCCGATATCCGCCGGACCAGCTTCGGCGTGCCGCATATTCGTGCCGACAACGAACGTGGCCTCGGCTACGGCATCGGCTACGCGTACGCGCAGGACAATCTGTGCCTGCTGGCCAATGAGATCACCACGGTGAACGGCGAGCGTTCACGTTATTTCGGCCCGGAGCAGTTCACGGTCGAAGAGCGTGAAAACCAGGTCAGCGACGTGTTTTTCAACTGGTTGAATACGCCGCAAGCGGTCGCTGCGTTCTGGCAGGCGCAAACGCCGGAAGTCCGCGACCTCATTGAAGGGTATGTGGCGGGTTACAACCGCTCGCTGGCGGAACGTCGCGCACAAGGTTTGCCGCAGCAATGCCAGGGCGAATGGGTGCGGGACATCACCGCGCAGGACCTGGTCAAGTTGACCCGGCGGCTGTTGGTCGAAGGTGGCGTCGGGCAGTTTGCCGAAGCGCTGGCCGGTGCCACGCCGCCCAAAGCGGTCGCGCAGAATACGCAGGCCTCGGCGCAGTTCCAGCTAGCCACCGCGCGCATTCAACGCTTCGCGCTGGATCGCGGCAGCAACGCAGTCGCGGTGGGCAGTGAGCGTTCCTTCAATGGCCGTGGCATGTTGTTGGCCAACCCGCATTTTCCGTGGGTCGGCGGGATGCGCTTCTATCAGATGCACCTGACCATCCCCGGTAAACTCGATGTGATGGGCGCCGCGCTGCCCGGTCTGCCGATGATCAACATCGGCTTCAATCAACACCTGGCCTGGACCCACACCGTGGACTCGTCCAAGCATTTCACCCTGTATCGCCTGCAACTCGATCCGAAGGACTCGACCCGCTATTTGCTCGACGGCAAGTCGCTGCCGATGAAGCAGCAGACCGTGACCTTTAAGGTGAAACAGCCTGACGGGCAGACCCGTGCGGTCTCTCGTGTGGTCTACAGCTCGCAATTCGGCCCGATCGTGCAATGGCCGGGAAAACTGGACTGGGATAATCAGTTCGCCTACAGCCTGCGCGATGCCAACCTCGATAACGACCGGGTGTTGCAGCAGTGGTACGCGATGAATTGTGCGGTCAGCCTCAAGGAATTGCAGGCATCGGTTCACAAGATCCAGGGCATCCCGTGGGTCAACACCCTGGCGGCGGACGATCAGGGGCAGACGCTGTACATGAACCTGTCGGTGGTGCCGAACGTCAGCGCCGACAAACTGGCCGCGTGCAGCGATCCACGGGCCGGGTTGCAGATGATCGTGCTCGACGGTTCCAACAGCGCTTGTGCCTGGGACATCGACCCGGCGGCGGCGCAAAAAGGCATTTATGCGTCGGACACATTACCGCAGCTGTTGCGCAAGGACTTTGTGCAGCACTCCAACGATTCTGCGTGGATGGCCAACCCGGCACAACCGCTCACCGGTTTCTCGCCACTGATCAGCCAGGACAGCCAGCCGTTGGGCCTGCGCTCACGTTTTGCGCTGGATCGCCTGGCCACACTGAACAAGGCTGGCCCGATTGCTGCCGCTGATCTGCAACAGATGGTGATGGACGATCAGGTGTACCAGGCGACTCAAGTGATGCCGGATTTGTTGAAGTTCTGCGCTGAAGACCTGGGCGCCGACGCGCCGACGCTCACACCGTTGTGTGCCAGCCTGAAAGCCTGGGACCGCAGCGCGAATCTGGACAGCGGCGTGGGGTTTGTACATTTCCAGAATGTCATGGAAGCGCTGCAGGAATCGCCTGATGTCTGGCGTGTGGTGTTTGACCCGAAAGACCCGCAACACACACCGCGCGGCCTGGCGGTCGAGCGCCCGGAAGTTGCCAAGGCTGTGCGCGAGGCGATGCTGGCGTCGGTGGAATCGGTCAACACATCGGGGCTCAAGACGGACAGCCGCTGGGGCGATATCCAGGTGGTCAGCAGTGGCGGCCAGCAGACGCCGATTCACGGCGGACCGGGCACCCTGGGCGTGTATAACGCGATTCAGAGCGTGCCGAGAACCGACGGCAAACGCGAAGTGGTCAGTGGCACCAGCTATTTGCAAGTGGTGACGTTCGACGACAAGGGACCGCAGGCCAAAGGGCTGTTGGCGTTCTCGTTGTCCAGCGACCCGGCCTCCAAGCACGCCAACGACCAGACGCTGGCCTTCTCGAAGAAACAGTTGAGTGTGTTGCCGTTCACCGAACAGCAGATCACTTCGGACCCGCAATACCAGGCACAGACAATTCGCGAGCAGGATGAAAAAGCCGCAAAGGTGGCCAAACAGTAAATCGAACAGTGTTTGCGTTCAGAAAGAAGGCCGCACCCCGCAAGGGTTGCGGCCTTCAGCTTTTAGGCGGTTGCTGCGGCATGGAATTGAGGACCGGATTGCCTTCCTTGTTGCGGGTCAGGTAGACCGGCAACACCTTGGGCAGCGTCGCCACAAGGCTGTTGAGTTCCTTGATGTTGTAGATGCCACCGAGGCGGATTGAGCCGGTGTTGCTGTCGGCGACCATCACCGGGGTGTTCAGGTAACGATTGATCAATGGCAGGGCTTCGGACAGCGCCAGGTTATCGAGCACCAGTTTGCCGTGACGCCAGGCCAGCGAGCTGTCGTTGGCGTAGGTCTGGCTGATTTGCGGCGTGAAGTCGCCGTGTTTGTAGCGCGCCTGCATCGATGGCTCAAGCCGCAGGCCATCACCCGGCAGGTCATTGTTGCTGCTGACCAATACCGAGCCTTCAATCAGGTTGACGCGCACCTGATCCTCGTACATCCAGACATTGAACTGGGTGCCGGTGACCCGAATTCTGCCTTCCGCCGCCCGAACGATAAAAGGGTGGTTCGCGTCGTGGCTGACTTTGAAGAAGGCTTCGCCTTTTTCCAGACTGACGCGACGCTGATCCTTGTAATTGCTGTAGGTCAGCTCGGTGCCAAGGTTCAGTTCGACCTGGGTGCCATCGCTCAGTGTGACCTGACGGACCGTATTGCTGGCTTCGAAATGCTGGTACGAGTTGGGAATCCAGCCCAGGTTCCACCCGCTAAAAGCCGCCAGTGGCAGCGCCAGGGCACACACGGCGGCAGCGATGCCGAACGTGCGCCAGGGCGTTGTGGGTTGGCGGCGAGCGACGGGCACGACGGCTTCGGGATGAGGCAAATCTCCCGCGACATCCCAAATCTCCAGCATGGCCTCGTACTCGAACGCATGCAGTGGATCAGCGTCAAGCCACTGTTCGAATGCTTGCCGTTCCTCGGCCGTGCAGTCGGTGGCGTGCAAACGCATGCACCAGTGCGCAGCGGCATCGGTGATGGCGTCATATTGGGCTTGCGAGAGAGGGGTGTCGGTCATTGACTCATCCTGATTTCCTGCATTCTAACCTTGAGGGCAGTCTGCGAGAACAGCCGTCATGGCATTTACCCATCAAACGGCTGTTTATTTTCTGGACTCAAGGTGTATTGACGTGTAACTCGCGGCCGAGATGACTGATTAACCAAGCCACGCTGTCGGCATTTCCAAGTTGTACCGCCAGCCGGGTCAGTGAGTTCCTTTTGAAGGTCTCGCGAGCACCGCTCAGGTTGTCTGCACCGGTCAACGAAAGGATATGCGTTTTTACCCGATCGGTATTTTCCAAAGTAGAACTTCCCGGGTCCTCCCACTCGCCGGTGTCGGGATCCTGGGCCATGAACAGTTGTGTGTAAGGAGTCTTGAGCGACAGTGCAGTGTCCTGAAGGGTGGTCAGTGCATTCTTGAGATCAGTGGCGGTCACGCTAGCTGTGCCGATCAGCTCGGCGAAGGGTCTGACAGGGTCCAGATAAGCAATGTCCTCGGTTTTACACGCAATATGCGAAAGCTCATGCAGAAGGGTCACCGCCCGGGCATGCGTGTCGATCGGGAAGGCCGTGTCGGAAAGATGTTTACGGTAGTTGTCGAAACCGGGATAGAAGAATTTTTCTGCCAGATAGATTTTTTTCTGTGCATCGATGGGAACGATAAAACCGAATGTACTGTCTGCGCCTTCGACTACCTTGCCGACAACAAACCGATTGGACTTGGTCTTTCTGAGTGTTGGGTCCAGCAAGGCGGTAAACATGTCTCCCACGGCCTTTTCCAGTTTCTCGACATGCGCGGGCAACACCTCTGACACATCAATGAAACGCTTGATGAGTTGATGCACGGGGGTGGCTTTGTCGTCGGATGTCTTCAGCAATTGCAGGTTACGAAAGCTGTTCCAGGCATAGGTCGTTGCCTGGTCCAGCGCTTCGTCGATCTGACGAGCCTTTTGCGGGAAAACCCGTCGTATCTTCGGCATTCCCTGGGCGTCGATGTTCATGCCGTCCCAAGCCGCGTACAAAGCATCGAGCCGACGGATAAGGCCGAATTGCGGCGTCGGTGTATCCCGGTCGAGCACCCATTGTTTCGATTCGTTTTGCCGCAGATAAGGGCCGAGCGTCTGTGTGTCGGCGATGCGCCAGCGGGTGCCGCGTTTGGTCACCGGAAACACTTTGCCTTCTACCGGCCCGTAAAGTTGCTTGGTCGTCAGATGTGCGTAGAGCCCGGGTGTTGAGTCGGGCTTGAGCGAACCCAGGTCGACGTGGAGGCTTTCATGACGCTTCAAGCCTGTGCGCTCGGGGGCGGTCACCTTGATGTCCTGCCATTTGCAGCGTGCATCGGGTTTTTCCGGTGTCGGTGCGGCTGGCGTGGAAGTCGGCGGTGCGTGAGTGTCCAGCGATTGTCGCAACGAAGCGAGTTGAGCAATGCCGCTGATGAATTCCCTGAGGGCCGCGCCCCATTTGTGCGTTTGCAGATCTTCGGCGGATTGTTTGATGTCAAGGTAGCTGTGGTACACCGTGACAGGGTAGGCGAGCTTGCCCATGAAAAATGAATACGCCTCGTGCAGGTCCTCGCCCAGAACGTGCTTGATGGTTGCCCATGCACTCTGCTTTTGGTTATCGGACTGGCAACCGAGCAACCGGCCCAACAACGCGGCATTGTCATTGAACAAGTGCCCGAACAGGTGCCCCTTGATCGGGTTGGACGCCAGCTTGACGTCGGCATCGGTATTGTCCGTTGCCACAGGTGCGGCTCTTGTAGCCCGTTTGCTGCGCGTTGCCATTCGGGTTTCGAGCAAGATCCGTTCGGGTTGCGGCAGGTTCATGAGCACCCAATCGAGCAGTGCGCCGCGGGTCTTCAGTTCTGCCAGCAGCTGGGTTTCGCTTTGGTATTCCTTGATCCCGTGCCGTGGACTGTGAGGGGCGACAAGCACCTGCGGCGCCGTGCGGTCGGCCGATGAACCGATCAGATAGACA
Source organism: Pseudomonas sp. BF-RE-25 (assembly GCF_019956105.1). Taxonomy (NCBI): domain Bacteria; kingdom Pseudomonadati; phylum Pseudomonadota; class Gammaproteobacteria; order Pseudomonadales; family Pseudomonadaceae; genus Pseudomonas; species Pseudomonas sp. BF-RE-25. Next base: position 16,698 of record NZ_JAHBDB010000004.1, on the reverse strand, counting down.
CCCGGCACTTTGACGGTTTGTCCGCTCCTGACACCGAGGAACTCCAGGGGCCGGATGATCGCGTGGGCGCCATCGACGGCTGCACGGGCGATGGCGTCTGGCATGTCCATGACCTGGCGGATCAGATCGAACCCGGTTTCGCTCAAGCGTTCCTGCAGTTTTTCAACGTGAGCGTGGTGCATCAGTTGCCAGGACAGTTGCGTGTAAAAACGCTGCCTGCGATCCGCGTTTGCCTCGGTGTCTGCGAGGGCCGCGCTGAGTATTTTCTGCTGATGCTCACCCGGTTTCAGGTTACGTATCAGGTCTTTGATGTAGCGTTCGTCCATGCCCTCTGGAATGACCGTGGTGTCCAGCGACGTCAGTTTGAGCAAGACAGTGTCCAGGTCCTTGAGGTGCGCCAGCGCAAAATCGGTCAGGGTCTGTTTGCTGGACGCAGACCAGGGGCTGGCGCTGATCTCGACCTGGACCTTGTCCGGATCAATGTTGAAATCGTCGGCCTTGAGTTGTTTTTCCAGTTCATGGTGGGCGGTGCGTTGCAATGAGCGGATGCCGGTGAGGTAATCCTCGTCATCTTTGACGTTGTTCAGGTACTGCTGAAGCAGTTCGCCATGCAAGATCAGCTCTTTGATCGGCGCCTTGGCCAGCCAGGCCGGCAGTTTTTGCTGGGTGATCAGGGACTGGGCGATGTCGGTCGCACGATTCAGCCCGGTCATCGGCTCACGCAGGGCCACCAGATTCAGCAGACTGGCCAGCGGCATGGGGGAGAGCGGGGTAGTCAGCGCGCGGGTGACGGAGGTCTGGTCCATATCAACAAAGGGCCTTTGCAAATTGTCGAGAAAATGCCCATGGACCTGTTGCAGGGGCGCCAGAGTGTAGACCCTGCCTGGCGCTCGCTCGCTACGGCCGAGGTTTTCCAGAAGCATGGAACGATGATTCTCGTCTTTAAGGCGTCGTTCGAGCTCTTCCTTTAGCGGCGTCAGTGCCTTGAAGGCTTCAAAGCCCAGTGCCGGCGTCCACAGAATGGCCTTGCCCGAGTGCAGCGGATCCAGGCCGCCGCGTTCTGTCAGGACAAAACAGCTGGCCAGTTTCAGTGGGGTTGCCGCGGTGCCGGCCTTCAACGCCAGGGAAAAGACCTCCGGCAAAAAACCGTTCAATGCCGCTCGGTCCGCGCGTGTCGGCGTATCGAGAACGGTTTTGATGATCGCCTGTTCTGCCGCACTCAGGGAGCGTGAGACGGCGCGAAGCTTCAATTCACTGTGCAGTGCCGTTGACAGCGTATGGGTAAAACTCGATTGCAAACTTGCCAGTGATAGGTTGACCAGGCTTTGCGCATCGGTGAACGTGCGGGTTGCCGGGGGAATGGCCGGGTGTTTTTCCAGGACTTGATCGAGCGCCTGTTCGACCGAGCTCAGCAGCGACAGCTCCCGTTTGGCCGACTCGGCGCGCACGGTGGCCGGTTGCATGTACACGTCCCGGTCTGGCCGCGTGCTCCAACGTCCTGCGGCTTCAGCCCGCAGCAAACGGTGATCGATCAATCCCCGGACGTCCAGGGCGCTGTCGAGCAAGGCGTGAAGCTCCAGCGTGCCTTCGCTTTCACGGTAACGGCTCAAGGCATGGCTGAGGTTTTGCCGTTGTTTATCAATGATGTCAGTCATCAAGCGGGCAAACACCGAACCGACGACAGGTTCACCGACGATCACCCGATCGTTTGCTTCCAGTCCAAGAAACGTATTGCGTTCGTCCAATGACATGAAATTGAGCAGCGCGTGTTCATGCCCTTCGCTGTCGAGCATAGGCAGGACGATTTTCTTCACCTCTGGCAAGTTGCTTGTGGCCACGATGCCTCGGAAAGGGTTGTACAAGAAACTCAGCGTGTCTGCTCCGCCGATCATCAAGGTCGAGGCCAGTTCCGCGACATGTTTTAAGGGGGCGGTGACTCGCACTTTCTCGATGCGCAGGGGATCGTTCGCGGCCGGTGCGAGGCTGACATTCATCAGTCGCAGGTATTGCTCTGTCGTCAAAGTGCCCTGCTGGTGCTGGTTTAACAGCCTCGCGTGAAAAGTGTCTTGCAGGCCCTCGGTGAAAAAAGCCCGGCGCGACAAGCCATTGCTCATGAGTGAGTCCCAGAACGTCTCAAGCAGGCTATGCAGGTGAGGCGTAAAACCTTGCGCGATTTTTTTTACGGCGCTTTCCCAGGTCTGGTTATCGGCATTGCTGCTGGTGGCGTGCTCGGGATGGGTAAACACCCTGGAGGCGCCCGTCGGCCACTGATTCGTCAGGTAAAAATGCAGGAGGGCCTCGCTCAGAGACATCGTTGCAATCCCATGGGGCGTTCCACGTTGATCAAACGCAGAACCCGTACTGACAAAATTTTTCAGCCGCGTCAGACGCTGGTCCAGTTTGGGGAATGGCTTGGACAACGCGTGCTTGAGGAGGTCGTCCAGCATTGATTGCAAGGTGGGCATCTTGACCAACTCGTCCGCCATCGCCTTGATGTTTTGTTCCTGCTGCTGCTTGAGCGTGAGTTCCTGATCTTCGAATACCGCGCCTTCGATTTCCTGAGTGGAAATATCGAGTGCAGCGGCGGCGGCCAAGGGCAGGCGTTGTTCGATGGAGTGGAAGCGCAACAGTTCACTTTTTTCAGTGGCCTGCGCCAGCCATTCTTTGAGTTTGTTTTTGAGGTCGGCCATGCCCGCGAATTTGATCAAGCCTTTGCACGGTGTGAAGAGCGTGACCGCGCCATTATTGGGCCGGCTCATGGCAAAGGCGCCGGCCAAAGGAATGCCGGCCTTGCCGGGCAAAGACAGCAGCAGCTGGAAGGCCTGCATCGGTTTTTCATGGGTTATGCGGGCTGACTGGGTCGGCTTGTAAACCGTGTTCAACCAGTTCAGATCGTCCAGGGTAAAGCCCAGCGCGGTTTCCCGTTCGCCAAGTAGCCCGGCAGTGGACGCAGACAAGGCTTCGTCAAAAAAATACGGAAGTGCAGGTGTCGTCATGATGTTTCCTCGATGGACTGCGGCGGTGTTCAGCGCAGTTCGTTGGGTCGAGGGGCAACAATAGGGGGCGGGAAAAGGCGGGGTGCGGTACATATTGCTTGCGCGAGAGACTTGACAGGAAGCCGGTAAAAAAGCGCTTAATCGACCTGTCGCCCGCCTCTAAAAATAACACTGGAGCTTCAGATGACCGCTTCGCCTGAAATGGCAGTCAGTTCGGCCAACTCAACCCTGGATTTTGATTCTCTCGTCCTTTTGCTCGAACGCATTTTCGTTCGTCACGGCACCTCCGCCGAAGTCGCCAGGGCACTGGCCCTCAACTGCGCCGGTGCCGAACGTGATGGCGCCCACAGTCATGGCGTGTTCCGCATTCCCGGTTACGTATCAACGCTGAAAAGCGGCTGGGTCAATGGCCAGGCCGTGCCGGTGGTTGAAGATGTGGCGTCGGGTTTTGTCCGGGTCGACGCTGGCAATGGCTTCGCCCAACCGGCGCTCGCCGCCGCACGCGCCTTGCTGGTAGAGAAGGCCCGCAGCGCCGGGATCGCGGTGTTGGCGATTCGCAATTCCCATCACTTCGCGGCGTTGTGGCCGGACGTCGAGCCGTTCGCCTATGAAGGACTGGTGGCGTTGAGCGTGGTCAACAGCATGACTTGCGTGGTGCCGCACGGTGCCGATCGCCCGCTGTTCGGTACCAACCCGATTGCCTTCGCCGCTCCGCGCGCAGACGGCGATCCGATTGTCTTCGATCTGGCCACCAGCGCCATCGCCCATGGCGATGTGCAGATCGCCGCACGCAAGGGTGAGCGCTTGCCCGCGGGCATGGGCGTGGACGGCCTCGGTCAGCCGACCCAGGACCCGAAAGCGATTCTGGAGGGTGGGGCGTTGCTGCCGTTTGGCGGGCACAAAGGTTCGGCGTTGTCGATGATGGTGGAGCTGTTGGCGGCGGCGTTGACCGGCGGTAATTTTTCCTTCGAATTCGACTGGAAAAACCACCCTGGTGCCAAGACGCCATGGACCGGGCAACTGTTGATCGTGATCGATCCGAGCAAGGCCGCCGGGCAGAGTTTTGCCGAGCGCAGCCAGGAACTGGTGCGGCAGATGCACGGTGTGGGGCTCAAACGGTTGCCGGGTGATCGCCGCCATCATCAGCGCGCCAAGTCCAACGCTGATGGTATACAGCTGGATGCGGATACGCTGGCGAATTTGCGCGAACTAGCCGGAATCTAACGTCAAAACACGGACTTTGTAGGAGCCGGCTTGCCGGCGATGGCGGCGGATCAGCCGATATAGATGTTGGCTGATCGACCGCTATCGCCGGCAAGCCGGCTCCTACAGTGACCGTATTTCAATGCGTGTTATCGCGGGCTTAGCGTCGGCCCAGCAACAACCCGACAACCAAACCGAAACCGGCGGAAATCGCCACGGTTTGCCACGGATGACCACCGATATAGGTTTCTGTCGCTTCGACTGCGGGCAAAGTCCGGTCACGAACACGGGTAACCGAGTCCCGCGCCTGCTGGAGTTTCTGGGCGATTTGCCCACGGAGCGTATCCGCTTCCTCACCGACCAGCGAGGCACTGCTTTTCAACAATTTTTCCGACTCTTCGATCAGTGCCTGGAGCTCGCTGAACGCTTGATCCTTGATTTGGTCTTCGGCGGCTTGTGCGGCGGTTTTCCGAGCCATTGGGATACTCCTTGCAGGTGAGTGGGCAGTGAACAATGGAGTCTGCGGCGATTGAAAAAGTTGCAGCGATTTTACCTGCGCAGGCCCTCCTGTAGAAAAATCCTGCGCAGGACATTTCTTCCTACAGTGTAAGATGTCGCCTATTTACGCAGCAGGTAACTCCCCATGAGCTTCAATCTGGCCGACAAACCCCTTGCCGAGCGCGCAGCGCTTGAAGACGAGAAATCCCGTCTGTTCGAACTCTGGCAGAACAACCTGGGCAAAGCCAAAGGCGAGGCCGCACGCTTGTTTGGCGAACGCGCCAAGCGCAAAGGCAAATGGGCCGAGTGGGTCCGTTCCGAACTCGACGGCATGTCGCCTCCGGAATTCGCCAACATGGTGCGCAGTGAAGTCAATCGGTTGATGGCGGCCAAATAAGGCCGGCTTCACGCAAAAATCGCGACAATCGCCTCACGTACTTTCAACACCACCGGATCGAGCTGCGTGCTGGTACGCCAGCCCAGCTCGATCGGGTAACGCGGCAATGCCAACGGGCAGGGCAGCAGCGTCAACCCGCTGAGTGCGGCGATGCTTCGGGCGGCATGTGCCGGGATGGTCGCCACCGCCTGACTGCCCTTGAGCAGATGCGGCAACGCTGCGAAATGCGTGGTCGAAGCGCATACCCGCCGGCTCAGGCCCAGCGCGGCCAACCCTTCGTCGGTGATCCCGATAAAACCACCCGATGACACCAGAATATGTTCACGGGTGACGAACTCCTCAAGGTCGATGGTTTGCTGTCCCGCGGCCAGACTCGTCGGGTCAACCAGACACAGATAATCGCCTTCCCCCAATACCTGACGACTCAGCAACCGTTCGGCAAACCCGCCGGCCGTGATCGCCAGGTCGATGCTGCGTTCCATCAACGCGTGGGCGACGATCTGGCTGTGGGTCTGGCGAAAGATCAGCCGTAACTTCGGCGCGCAACGGGCGATCTCTTCGATCAAGCGGCGGCCGTAGGCAATTTCGAAATCATCCGACATGCCCACCGTGACCGAACGGCCTTCGTAGTGATGGGCGGCCGGATCGACCATCGCCAGGCTTTGTCGGCATTTGTTCAGCGCGTCGCTGACCACCGGTTTCAACTGATTGGCCTTGAGCGTCGGCGCCAGGCCTCGGCCGGTGCGCACAAACAATTGATCGCCATACACCTCGCGCAGTCGACGCAACGCCGCGCTGACCGCCGACTGCGTGACGCCCAGACGCAGCGCTGCACGGCTGGCGCTGGACTCTTCATGCAAGGCTTCGAAGACTTTGAGCAGGTTGAGATCGACGGTGGCGATATTCATAGTGTTCATATCATTCAGCAGCGAACGGGGCTTTATTCATGATCCGGTAGCGCCTGAGAATGAGCAACACCCGATTCCAATGGAGTTACTGCAATGCCCAAGTCAATCGTTGCTGCACTGCAAATCGGTGCACTGCCCGGCGGCAAGGCCGAGACCCTGGAACAAATTCTCTCGTACGAAAACGCCATCCTTGAAGCCGGCGCGGCGCTGGTGGTTATGCCCGAAGCGTTGCTCGGTGGTTATCCGAAAGGCGAGGGGTTCGGCACGCAACTGGGTTATCGCCTGTCGGAGGGTCGAGAAGCATTTGCCCGGTATTTCGCCAATGCCATCGACGTGCCAGGCGTAGAAACCGAAGCGCTGGCCGGGTTGTCGGCGCGCACCGGGGCCAATCTGGTGATTGGCGTCATCGAACGCGCCGGCAGCACCTTGTATTGCACCGCGTTGTATTTCGATCCGCAGGCCGGACTGGTCGCCAAACACCGAAAACTGATGCCCACGGGCACCGAACGGCTCATCTGGGGCAAGGGCGATGGCTCGACGTTACCGGTGATCGACAGCCAGGTCGGGCGGATCGGCGCGGTGGTGTGCTGGGAAAACATGATGCCGCTGCTGCGCACCGCCATGTACGCCAAAGGTGTGGAGGTGTGGTGCGCACCCACGGTGGACGAGCGGGAGATGTGGCAGGTGAGCATGCGCCACATCGCCCATGAAGGGCGCTGCTTTGTGGTCAGTGCCTGTCAGGTTCAGGACTCGCCGCAAGCCCTGGGCGTAGAGATCGCCAACTGGCCGGCGGACCGGCCGTTGATTGCCGGCGGCAGTGTGATCGTCGGGCCGATGGGCGACATTCTGGCCGGGCCGCTGCGCGGCGAGCGCGGACTGCTCACCGCCGAAATCGACACCGACGACCTGATCCGCGCGCGTTACGACTACGACGTCGTCGGCCACTACGCGCGCCCGGATGTGTTTGAGTTGACCGTGGATGAACGGGCCAAACCGGGCGTCAGATTCCTCTGACACCCCCCTGTAGGAGCCGGCTTGCTGGCGATGGCGGCCTTGAGACTTGCGTTGATTATTAGGCCGCTTTCGCCAGCAAGCCGGCTCCTACAGAACGGCGAGTTAGCCTTTGACCGGAACATCCGGGTTTTCCATGACCTGGAGGATCGAGGCTTCCGGATCGAAATCGTCTTCTTCCAGCTCGATGAATTCCTCGGGCAGGAAGATGTTCAGCACGATAGCGCACAACGCGCCGACGGTAATCGGCGATTCGAAGATGTTATGCAGCGCCTTGGGCAACTCGCGCAACACCTCCGGTACGGCCGCCACACCCAGGCCCATGCCGAGGGAAATCGCCACGATCAGCATGTTGCGACGATGCAGGCCGGCTTCGGCGAGGATCTTGATCCCGGCCACTGCAACGGTGCCGAACATCACCAGTTCAGCGCCGCCGAGCACCGGTTTCGGCATCAGTTGCAGCACCGCGCCGATCATCGGGAACAGCCCCAGCACCACCAGCAGGCCGGCAATGAAAAACGCCACGTAGCGGCTGGCCACGCCGGTCAGTTGAATCACGCCGTTGTTCTGCGCGAAGGTCACCATCGGCATGCTGTTGAACACCGCCGCCATGGCCGAATTGAGGCCGTCGGCGAGCAGGCCGGATTTGATCCGGCGAATGTAGATCGGGCCTCTGACCGGCTGCCGGGAAATCATCGAGTTGGCCGTCAGGTCACCGGCCGCCTCCAGCGGCGACACGAGGAAAATCACCGCCACCGGCACGAACGCCACCCAGTCGAAGTTGAAACCGTACTTGAACGGCACCGGCACGCTCATCAGCGGTACGTCGGGCATGCTGCCGAAATCCACGTGGCCCATGAGCCACGCCACGAGGTAACCGAGGGTCAGGCCGATCACGATGGCGCCGAGGCGCAGGAACGGCACATCAACACGGTTCAGCACAACGATGGTGCCCAGCACCAACGCAGCCAACGCGAGGTGACTGGCGGCGCCGAGATCCGTCGCGCCGAAGCCGCCGGCGATGTCGGTCATGGCGACTTTGATCAACGACAACCCCATCAGCGTGATGATCGTCCCGGTTACCACCGGCGTGATCAGCATCCGCAGTTTGCCGATGAACTGGCTCAACACCACTTCGATGAACGCGGCGAAAAAGCACACGCCAAAGATTGTCGAAAGGATCTCATCAGTGCCACCACCGCGAGCCTTGACCATGAAACCGGCGCTGAGGATCACGCTGATGAACGAGAAACTGGTGCCTTGCAGACACAGCAAACCGGAACCGATCGGGCCGAACTTCCGCGCCTGGACGAAGGTGCCCAGCCCCGAAACAAACAGCGCCATGCTGATCAGATAGGGGATTTCGCTTTGCAGACCGAGGGCGCTGCCCATGATCAGGGTCGGGGTGATGATGCCGACGAAACTGGCGAGTACGTGTTGCAGGGCGGCGAAGACGGTGGCGGTCAAATGAGGGCGGTCGTCGAGGCCGTAGATCAGGTCGTTGTGGCGCGGGGCAGGGGCTTTTTCAGAGGCGGTCATGGTGGTTTGCGTGCCGAAAGGCGGGCCGGGTCAGAAAATGGAGGCGCAGGATGCCAGAAAATTCATCGACTTACACAAAACCCTTGTGGGAGCGGCGGTGCGACGATTCGACTTGCTCGCGAAGGCGGAGTGTCAGGCGACATTTACATCGACTGACACTCCGCCTTCGCGAGCAAGCCCGCTCCCACAGGGGATTTGTGGTGTAGTTCAGGCGAATGCTGCGAGCAGGTCTTCTTCAAAGGCTTTCTGCGCATCCCCCGGCACCTGCGCACGGTGGCGGGCCAGATGGAACGCCACGTCGAAACTCATATCGCTGCGGCGCACGGCCCTGAGCAATCCTTTGTCTTCCCAGCTGCGGGCAAAGTGGCTGGGCAGGTAACCGACATGCTTGCCGGACAAAATAAAGGCGAGGGTGCCTTCGACCTGTTCCGAGCGCGCCGAGCACCCTTTGCCCTGAAAGGGCTCGTCGCTGCGCAAAAAGCGGTAAGGGTGATCCACCCGGTCGCACGCCTGCAACGCTTGATCGTCCGGTGCCTCGTCGGTGAACAGCGGATGGCCGGCGGCGCAATACAAGTGCTGGGTTTCGCTGAACAGTTCGCGGTAGTCAAACGCGCTTTGTACCTGTGAGAAATAGCCGATCGCCAGGTCCAGCCGTTGTTGCAGCAGCAAGCGCTCCATCTCGCCGGGCATGGCGCTGATCAACTCGATGCGCACCGACTCATCGCGTTCGCGAAAGCGCCGGATCGCCTCGGCCACCCGTTGCAGCACCGATTGATCCACGGCTTCGGATAGCCCCAGGCGCACCTCGCCGATCAACCGGCCGGCCACGCCATTGGATTGATGACGGAACGCTTCAATGGATTCGAACAGTCCGCGGGTCGCGGTCAACAGTTGTTCGCCTTTGGGGGTGATCCTGAATCCGCCCTTGCCGCGACTGCACAGCCGATAGCCGAGCCGGGTTTCAAGCCTGGCCATTTGCTGGCTGATGCTCGACTGGCTCAGGCCCAATTCACCCTGGGCTGCGCTGAAACCGCCGCATTCCACCACGCTGACGAACAGGCGCAGCAATTGCAGATCCACATCGTGAAGCTGGCCGAGCATCAAACATTACTCCGCAATAAAGTCAGGGTAACTGACTTGGTATTTTTCCAATGTATCCGACGACGCATGCTGGGGCCACTTCCTCTGGTCAGGTGTTCGTCATGGCTCCTCTATTCAAGCTGTGTTTACCCGCGCTGTTCCTTGCCGCCTCTGTGTCGGCCCATGCCGAGGAGAAGGTCGTCAATCTTTACAGTTGGGCCGATTACGTGGCCCCGGAAACCTTGCAGCGCTTCGAGCAGGAAACCGGCATTCACGTGCGCTACGACACGTTCGATTCCTCGGAAGTCCTGGAAACCAAGTTGCTCACCGGCGGCAGCGGCTATGACGTGGTCGTGCCGTCGTCCAGCGTGCTGGCGCGCGGATTGGCGGCGGGTGCCTTGAAGGCGATTCCCCACGAAGGCCTCAAGGGCTACGCCAACCTCGATCCGGACTTGCTGGAAAAACTCGCCGCGGTCGATCCCGGCAACCGCTACGGAGTGCCTTATACCTGGGGCACGCTCGGACTCGGGATGAATGTGGAGGCGGTGAAAAAGCGCTTGCCGGATGTGCCGCTCAACAGCCTCGACTTGCTGTTCAAACCCGAATACGCCAGCAAGCTGAAAGATTGCGGCGTGGCGATCATCGATTCGCCGCAGGAAGTGATCGGCCTGGCGCTGCACTACCTCGGTAAAGATCCCTACAGCACCGACAAGTCCGATCTGTCAGCCGCCGAGGCGTTATTGCATCAGTTGCAGCCGAATGTGCTGTACGTCGCCAGTGGTCGGCAAATCAACGACCTGGCCAACGGCAGCGTCTGCCTGGCGTTGACTTACAACGGTGACGCGAGCATGGCCGCCGATCAGGCGCGCAAGGCCAACAAACCGTATGAAGTGGCGTACCGGATTCCCAAGGAAGGCACGCTGGTGTGGCAGGACAACCTGGCCATCCCGAAGGACGCGCCGCACCCCGAAGCCGCCCGCGTCTTCATCGAGTTCATGTTGCGTCCCGAATCCGTGGCGGCGCTGACCAACACGCTGTTCTTTGCCACCGCCAATCAGGCCGCCACACCGCTGGTGGATGAGGCGGTACGCAGCGATCCCGACATTTACCCCCTCGCCGATGTGCGCGAACGGTTGTACGCCGACCGCAGCATGAGCCTCAAGGACATGCGTCAGCGCACCCGCTTGTGGACCACTTTCCGTAGCCGCCAATAAATAAACAAGAAGGAGCACCTGATGGACGTCCCAGTGCAAAACGATCAGGCCATGACCCGCGACAGTCTGTACGGGACTGCCGCCGAAAGTACCTACGCCGGTATCACCAGTTTCATGCGTCGCCGGTACAGCCGCGACTTGCGCGGTGTCGACGTGGCCGTCAGCGGCGTGCCGTTCGATACCGCCACCAGCAACCGTCCCGGCGCGCGTTTCGGACCGCGCGGCATTCGTGCGGCGTCCACCGGGATCGCCTGGGAGCGCCATTGGCCATGGACGTTCGACCCGTTCGATCATCTGGCGGTGATCGACTACGGTGATTGCGACTTCGATTACGGCTCGCCGCATTCGGTGCCGGAAAGCATTGAAGCCCACGCCGAGCACATTCTGAATGCCGGTTGCGCGATGCTGACGTTCGGCGGCGATCACTTCATCAGTTATCCATTGCTCAAGGCGCATGCCCGTAAACATGGGCCGCTGTCGTTGATTCACTTCGACGCGCACAGCGACACCTGGCCGGATGAAGAGGGCAAGCGCGTCGATCACGGCACGATGTTCTGGCACGCGGCCAAGGAAGGTCTGGTGGACCCGTCGCGCTCGGTGCAGATCGGTTTGCGTACCACCAATGACGATCCTCAGGGCTTTCAGGTGCTGGACGCGCGGCAAGTGCATCGGCGTGGGGTGGACGCGATTGTTGAAGCGATTCGCGCACGGGTCGGCGACAACCCGGTGTACCTGACGTTCGACATCGATTGCCTCGACCCGGCCTTCGCACCCGGCACCGGCACACCGGTGTGTGGCGGTTTGAGCACGGTGCAGGCGCTGGAAATCCTCGGCGGCTTGCGCGGGATCAATCTGGTGGGAATGGACGTGGTGGAAGTGGCGCCGGCCTACGACAGTGCGGACATTACCTCACTGGCGGCGGCGACATTGGCGATGGAGATGCTGTGTCTTTATGCGGCGAAGCATAAGGTCGATCGGTAGTACGCGGGCCAATGTGGGAGCGAGCCTGCTCGCGATAGCGGACTGACATTCAACATTTATGTTGACTGACTGGGCCCCATCGCGAGCAGGCTCGCTCCCACAATTTTATCGGTGTCAGGCAACCGGGATTATTGGCTGATCCAGGGTTTCGCCCCCGCTGAACCGTGCAAAAGAACCGGCAATGGACTCATGCGGCACACCTTTCGCCACTTCGCTGATGCCATCCAGCCGCGACAACTGATCGGCACTCAACTGCACATCCAACGCGCCCAATGTCGCGTCCAGCTGCTCACGCGTACGCGAACCCAGAATCGGAATCAGCGCCGTGGTCGAGCGTTTGGCTTTTTCCCGCAGCCAGGCAATGGCCACGTGCGTCGGGCTGGCGTCCAGCTCCGCCGCGACCGCGAGCAAGGTGTCGAGCAGGGCGGTTTCGCGGGCACTTTTCTCGGCGTGTACCAGCATGCCCAGTTTGGCGGCTCGGCTGTTCTCGTCACTGGAGCGGTATTTGCCGGTCAGGAACCCGCCACCCAGCGGCGACCATAAGGTCGCGGCCAGCCCCAACGCTTCGGCCATCGGCAGTTGTTCACGTTCAGCGGTGCGCTCGGCGAGGCTGTACTCGACCTGAATGGCGGCAATCGGCGCAAAACCGTGAACTTCAGCCAGCAGATCGGCACGGGCGATACGCCAGGCCGGGAAGTTCGACAGCCCGGCATAATGAATCTTGCCGGCGCGCACCAGATCATCAAAACCACGGAGGATTTCTTCCGTGGGCGTGACACCGTCGCTCATGTGCGCCCAGAACAGGTCGATGTGGTCGGTCTTGAGCCGTGTCAGGCTTTCTTCCACGGCGCGGACCATGTTCTTGCGGTTGTTGCCGGTGTGGGAAATGCCTGCGGCCGGTGTAGTCCCCAACGTGTATTTGGTGGCGATGACCAGGCGATCGCGCTCTGTGGCGATAAACTCGCTGAGCATGGCTTCCGACTGACCACCCTGATAGCCATTGGCGGTGTCGATGAAATTACCGCCGGCCTCCAGGTAGCCATCAAAGATGCGCTTGGCTTCATCGCGCTCGGCACCATGACCCCAACCGGTACCAAAGTTACCGGCACCCAGCGCCAGTTCCGCAACGCGCAAGCCGGTTTTTCGGCCGAACACTTTGTAATGCATGGGATGACTCCTGAAGGAAGACGCTGCGGATTAATATAGATGTCGCAAGACATGTATTTAAGATGATGCCGGTCATGTATTCAGTCAAGGTGCTTTTTCATGAGTGGCAAAACGGGCCCGTGGTTACTGCCACTTTCTGACAGGGGGCTCTGCTAATCTGCGACATCCTTTCCGAAAAGAGCCTGCCGATCGTGTCTCGCACCACGCGTTTACTGACCCTGTTGCAAGTGCTGCGCGGTAAAAGTCGTCCGGTCACGGCGGCGACACTCGCCAGCGAGCTTGAGATTTCCGAGCGTACGCTCTATCGCGACATCGCGGAACTCACCGCACTGGGCGCGCCGATCTACGGTGAGGCGGGGATCGGTTACGTGTTGCGCAGCGGTTTGTTCCTGCCGCCGTTGATGCTCAATGCCGATGAAACCGAAGCCATCGTGCTGGGGCTGCGTTACGTGGATCAGCGCGGCGATGAGGTGTTGAGCAAAGCGGCGGCCGATGCGCTGGCCAAGATTGCTGCGGTACTGGCGCCCGAAGCGCTGGACGCGCTGCGCAACCCGACGGTAATGCCGGGCCCGCCCGGTTATGGCTTCGCGCCAAATGCCGTGCCGCTGAATGCGTTTCGCCAGGCGATTCGCGAACAGGCCAAGCTGCACATCGACTATGCGGACGCACAGCAAGTGCCGAGTCAGCGGCTGATCTGGCCGCTGGCGCTGGGGTTTCTCAATGAAGTGCGGATCATCGTCGCCTGGTGTGAGTTGCGCGGCGCCTATCGGACTTTTCGTACCGACCGGATTTCGGCGGCGAGCGAGCAGGGCGAGCGTTATCCGGGGCGGCGCAGCGACCTGCTGCGCACCTGGCGCAAGCAGATGCAACTGGATGAAGCGGGGCGTTTCACTCCTGACAAGAACTGACACAGGCGTGTTCTAGCATGGCGTCAGAATCAACCAACAAGGAGCTGTCACCATGTCCCATCCTGCCTCTGCACTGGCGCCCGCCATCGCCGCTTACATTGCTGCCGCCAATGCCCGCGACACCTCGACGGTCGCCAGTTTTTTCGCTGAGGACGCCAATGTGTTCGATGAAGGTCAACACCGGATTGGCACCCAGGCCATCGCCCAATGGATGCAAGACACCGCCCGGCGTTACCAGCCAAGGGTCGAAGTGCTCGACGTGCAACAGCGCACCGGCAAGGTGTTGGTGCACAACCTGATCTCCGGCACGTTTCCCGGCAGTCCGCTGGAGCTGCGCTACATGTTTCGCCTGAACGAGCAGGGCAAGATCGCCCGGCTGGACATTTCACTGTAGATGTCGCGTCACGATGGCATACTGCCGCGCATGAATGCCGACTCCCCGTTAAGCGCCTGGCAACACGCCATCGAACAGAAGGGCTTCGTCCAGGACGAAGCCCAGGAGCATGCCGTCTGGGCGTTGCAAAAATGCCATGAAGCGTTGCATGAAGGTCAGACGCCGGTCACGGGCGTATACCTGTGGGGCCCCGTCGGGCGTGGCAAGACCTGGCTGATGGATCAGTTTTACCAAAGCCTGCAGGTCCCGGCCCGGCGCCAGCACTTTCACCATTTTATGGGGTGGGTGCATCAACGCTCGTTTCAGCTGACCGGCACCGCCGATCCGCTCAAGGCCCTGGCTCGCGAGCTGAGCGAAGAAGTCCGCGTGCTGTGTTTCGATGAGCTGTTCGTCAACGACATTGGCGACGCAATCATTCTCGGGCGCTTGTTTCAGGTGATGTTCGAGGAGGGCGTGGTGGTGGTTTGCACGTCCAATCAGCCGCCGGACATGCTGTACGCCGATGGCTTCAACCGCGACCGCTTCGTGCCCGCGATCGAGGCGATCAAGCAGCACATGCAGGTGATCGCGGTGGATGGCGGCGAAGATCATCGCCTGCATCCCGGCGCTGGTTTGCAACGCTATTGGGTCGCCGCGCCCGGGCAACCCGGCGCGTTGGAGGATGTGTTCAAGGCGCTGACCGCCGGCCAGTCAGTCTCCAGCGAACCGATCAAGGTCGGTTACCGTTCGCTGAATGTGGTGCAGGTCAGTGAAACCGTGCTCTGGAGCCGTTACGCAGACCTTTGTGAGCAACCCTTTGCCGCCATGGATTTCATGGCCCTGTGCGACACCTTCAGGGCTATTCTGTTGAGTGACGTGCCCAACCTCAGCGCGCAAAAACGCGCCGGCCGCATCGCCCGTGGCACCGAAGACGGGGTCGAGCGGGTGGTGGCGGGTGATCGCGAGTTGCCGCAATTGTCGGTGCACGACGACGGTGTGCGGCGCTTCATCGCGTTGGTGGACGAATGCTATGACCGCAAAGTGCCGCTGTACCTCGAAGCCCAGGTGCCGATGGAATCGCTCTACACCGAAGGCTATCTGGAATTCCCGTTCCGCCGCACACTCAGTCGCCTACAGGAAATGCAGCTGCAACGTTTCGCCGACGCTTGAACCCAAGGAGCCGCGAACATGAATCAGCCCTTGTCCCACCATTTGCTGACCATGGCTTATCAGAACGCCTGGGCCAATCATCGACTGGCCAAGGCCTGGAGCCAGTTGAGCGCAGAGGAGCTGGCGGCGCCGCGCGTCAGTTTCTTCCCCAGCCTGCGTGCGACCCTCAACCACATCCTGACCTGCGACTGGTTTTACATGGATGCGCTGGAACGGGAGTTGCGGGGCGATGTTCCGCATCCTGAATGCACGGTGTTCTTCAACAAAGACGAGCCGTTCACCGCTGCCGCTGACCTGCAGCGCGAACAGGCCCAGGTTGACCGCCGCTTGATCGCCTATTGCGAGCAAATGCGCGACGCCGACCTGGGCAAGATCGTGACAATCGCCCGAGACACGCCGCAATTCGACAGTCGTTTGCGCCTGCTGTCTCATCTGTTCGAGCATCAGATCCATCATCGCGGGCAGGTACACGCCATGCTCAGCGGCACGTCGGTTGCGCCACCACAACTGGACGAGTTTTTCTGCGCCGGGGAGTCGGGCCTGAGGGCGGCGGATTTCGCCGAACTGGGGTGGACCGAAGCATTGATCTGGGGGTATTGAAAGCGGATTTTCCCTGTGGGAGCGAGCCTGCTCGCGATGGATGTCAACGATAACGCGGGCTTGCTTTTTAAACGCGGCGCTCTCAGGCTCATCGCCGGCAAGTCGGTCACGCTCCCACAATCGAGGATGGAAATGGAATCCGCAGAAATTCTAGTGCTTCAGGCCAGTTACACCAATCCGGTGCATGCCGAGGCGATAGGTCAGGTGTTGAATCATTACGCCGAGGACCCGATGGGTATCGGTCATTCTTTGCCGGCCGAGGTGCTGGAGCACCTTCCGAGGGAACTCGCCAAGCGTCCCCATGCGTTCAGCGTGCTGGCTTTCGTCGGGGGCGAACCGGCAGGGCTGGTCAATTGCTTTGAAGGTTTTTCGACGTTTGCCTGTCGGCCATTGGTCAACGTGCATGACGTGGTGGTGGTGAAACAGTTTCGCGGATTGGGCCTGAGCCAGAAGATGCTGCAAAAGGTCGAGGATATCGCCCGTCAGCGCGGCTGCTGCAAAATCACGCTGGAAGTGCTGGAAGGCAATGCCGTGGCGCAGTCGTCCTACGCTAAATTCGGCTTCAGCGCCGGCATGTTCGATCCGGAGCATGGCCGGATGCTGTTCTGGACCAAACCCCTTTAACCCTCTATGCACCGCGCACTGTAGGAGCC
>NZ_JAHBDB010000003.1:0-131541 GCF_019956105.1 Pseudomonas sp. BF-RE-25 | reverse complement strand
CATCTTCACCCACCCCCGTAACACCGCCCGGCTCATACCGTGCATTGAGCACAATGTAGATCGGCTCAAGTCCCGCATCCGCCGGGAACCAGATAATTGCATCCTGGTACTCGGGAGGATGCTCCGGGTTCTCCAGTATCTTGTCGGCCTGTTCCGTGGGCGGGTACACCCATATTGTCGGTAGTGGCGGGGCGCCTTCCAGGGCCGGGACAGTTGGGGCGTCGTCAGGATTGGCGACGGGTGTCCAGGTCAGGCCGATGCCGTTGCCGAGGTCTGCGATGAACTGCTCGCCGTCCTTTCGGGCCTTGATGACGGGGACAAACTCCCAGTCTTTTTTCCCGCCGGTGTAGAAGCCGTAAGCGCTGATGGCGTTGTCCGGCAAGACCTTTACGTTGACGCGCACACGGGTGCGTCCCGCCTCCAGTGCCGCGTACTGTTCGTTTTTGTAGAAGGCGCTGTCGGGCGAAAGGCGGGTGTTGGGCATTAGCAGCGCCACTGTCCCGACCGCTGCCCCGGTCGCTACCACTGAACCCGTCAGCGATAGGGCGAGCGAACCACCGAGGCGTTGGGCCAAGGCGTTGCCCGTCGACGAGCCGGCTACCCATTCAAGCGGTGTGCCTTCGGCGGTAATCGCCGCGCCGGTGCCCAGTACAGCCCACAACCCGTAGTCAGCCAGTTTCTCGACGGGGACATAACCGGCGTGGTTGTTGTGATTGATGACACCGTCCGGGAGGTTGCAGCTTTTGGCGAACACGCAACCTTTGAATTGCGAATCGGACGTTGTGTCGAGAGCGTTTTGTCGTGTTTTTCGACGGACCTCCCAACGGGCATTGGCGTCCAGTTCATGCCGTTCGTTCTTGGCGGATACCGCTGCGCCAACATCCTGGAAGGCTTGCACTTCTTCCCGCGTGGGGAGTTGTGTTGGGGCGGGCAGAAAGTCCGGGGATTCCGGGAAACCGAGCTTTTTCATCAGCGCTTCTTTTTCGTCCTTGGACAATCCCGGCATGTAGCCGGGTTTGCCTCAACCCTATCCGGGACGCTCAGGCGTAGGCGTTAGGACGTTTCCTAAAAGCGGTGCTGAAATTTCCTATTTCATGGTGTTGCAGATGAGGGGCGAGTCGGTAAGACCGCATTATCGTTCATCGCGAGCAGGCTCGCTCCCACAGGTGACCGAGTTGCCCGGACGGACGCGGTCACTGTGGGAGCGAGCCTGCTCGCGATGACGATTTAAGATTCAACGAAAATGGTGACGGTTAACCCGTAGTCGAGGGCAAGCCCGCTCCCACAGGGGATCTGCGACGTTGGCAGGTTTTGTGTCATGCCCAGGTCACACGGCCATGCTTTAGTTTTCCTTTTTCAGGGAGAACACCATGAGCGAATTCAACCTCGGTCGCCGTCGTGTCATGCAAGCGGTCGGCGCCGGGATTTTGCTTCCCGGTCTTGCGCCGGCGGTGATTGCCTCGGTCAAGGATCGGCCGCAACTCACCGATGGCGTGCAGTCCGGCGATGTGCTGGGCGACCGGGCGATGGTCTGGAGCCGCAGCGATCGTGCGGCGCGGATGGTGGTGGAATGGGACACCCGCAGTCTGTTCACCAACCCTCGGCGTTTTGTTTCGCCACTGGCTGATGCCCGCAGCGATTTCACCGCGCGGGTCGAGCTCACCGGTCTGCCCGCCGACCAGGCGATTTTCTATCGCGTGCATTTCGAAGACGCCCAGAGCGGCGTCACCAGCGAACCCTGGTTTGGCCACTTGCGCAGCGTGCCGCAAACCCGGCGCGACATCCGTTTCGTCTGGAGCGGCGATACCGTTGGCCAGGGCTACGGCATCAACCCGGACATCGGTGGCATGCGCATCTACGAAGCCATGCGTTTGCGCCTGCCGGACTTCTTTATCCACAGCGGCGACACCATCTACGCCGACGGCCCGGTGCCGGCACAACTTGTGACTGAAAGTGGCCGCGTGTGGCGCAACATCACCAGTGACGCCAAGAGCAAAGTCGCCGAAACCCTCGACGAGTATCGCGGCAATTACCGCTACAACCTGATGGATGAAAACGTCCGTCGCTTCAACGCCGAAGTGCCGCAGATCTGGCAGTGGGACGACCACGAAGTGGTCAACAACTGGTCGCCGGGCAAGCAACTGGATGAGCGTTACCAGAGCAAGGATATCCACAGCCTGGTAGGCCGCGCACGTCAGGCGTGGCTGGAATATGCACCTATGCGTTTGCAGATCGCGGATAACGGCGGGCGGATCTATCGCCAGATCAGTTATGGGCCGATGCTGGATGTGTTTGTGCTCGACATGCGCAGTTATCGCGAGGCCAATGATGACAACCTCGGAGCAGCCAAACCCTTTCTCGGGCGTGAGCAACTGGACTGGCTCAAGCGTGAATTGAAAGCCTCCAGCGCCCAGTGGAAAGTCATTGCCGCCGACATGCCGATCGGCCTCGGTGTGCCCGACGGTGAAGTCAGTCCTGGCGTGGCGCGCTGGGAAGCGGTGGCCAACGGTGATCCGGGCGCGGCCCAGGGGCGTGAGCTGGAAATCGCCGAACTGCTTGGTTTTCTGCGGGCGCAACAGGTGCGCAATTTCCTGTTCCTGACGGCGGATGTGCATTACTGTGCGGCGCATCACTACCATCCGGATCGTGCCGCGTTTCAGGATTTCGAACCGTTCTGGGAGTTTGTTGCCGGGCCGTTGAACGCGGGGAGCTTCGGGCCTAATCCGCTGGATAAAACCTTCGGTCCTGAAGTGGTGTTCGAGAAGGCGCCGACGGCGCAGAACATGTCGCCGTTTGCCGGGTTTCAATTTTTTGGCGAGGTGAATATTGAGGGGGCGACGGGGGAGATGAGTGTGGTGTTGCGGGATCTGGATGGGGTCAGTGTGTTTGAGCAGAAGTTGCAGCCGGTAGAAGCGTAACGGACGACACTTGGCCCCTGTAGGAGCCGGCTTGCTGGCGATTGCGGTGCAACATCCAACCGATCTGTTGAATGTAAAACCGCCATCGCCAGCAAGCCGGCTCCTACAGGGGGAGGGGGTCAGTAGACGTCGCGGCGGTAGCGGCCTTGCTCGATCAAGCGCTCGACTGCTTCAACCCCGAGCACTTCGTTGAGCACCTGATCCACCCCCGAAGCCATCCCCTGCAAGCTGCCGCAGATGTAAATGACGGCTCCGTCATCCAGCCATTGCTTGAGCAAACTGGCGGATTCACGCAGGCGATCCTGCACGTAGATCTTCTCGGCCTGATCTCGCGAAAACGCCAGGTCCAGCCGTTCGATGTCCCCTGAAATCAACCACTCTTCAAGTTCGTCGCGGCACAGGTAGTCGTGCTCGCGATTGCGCTCGCCAAACAACAGCCAGTGACGTTGCTGCCCATCGGCGATCCGCGCCTTGAGCAAACTGCGCAGCCCGGCCAGGCCGGTGCCGTTGCCCAGCAGGATCATCGGCAGCGGTTCGACCGGCAGATGGAAACCGCTGTTGCGGCGCACCCGCAGGCTGATGGTGCTGCCCACCGGCGCGTGTTCGGTCAGCCATCCGGAGCCGATACCCAGGCTGCCGTCGGGGTGCAGTTCCTGGCGCACGATCAGTTCCAGCACACCGTCGGCGGCAATCGAGGCGATGGAGTATTCGCGCATGGCCAATGGCACCAAAGCATCCACCAGCGCTTGCGCGTGCAAGCCGACAAGGTGCGTGCGGTTCTCGGGCAATTGTCGAGTCGCGAGTGCTTGCTCCAGCGCTTGCGACAGGCCATCGAGCATCACCGAGGCGCGACCGTCGATCCCGAGGCCATCGAGGAAATGCTCGATTGCCCATGGGCAGTTACGCGGCAACACTTCCACCAGATCACCGGCCAGCCAACTGCTGGTGGTCGGCGCGCTGAGGCCCAGCAGATACACCGGCGAGCCGCTGCTGTCCGGGTTCATCACGTCGCGGCGGCTCAGCGTCCAGTTGTCGTAGCTCGGCGCTTGCCAGGAGTCCACGGGCGCTTGTCCGGTCAGCAGACCAAGTTGCTGCTGCCAGTGACGCAAGGCGTAAGGGTCGCCGCAGTCGACTTCCACCGGCGCGAACAAATGCTTGCCGCCGTGCTCGCCGAGCCAGGCATGCAAGCGTCGGGCGAAACCGCAGAAGTGTTGATACTGCCGGTCACCCAATCCAAGCACCGCATAATTCAGGCTCTCCAGGCTCAATGCCCGGCCCAGCACTTTGCGTTCGAAACCACGGGCGCTGTCCGGCGCTTCGCCGTCGCCGAAGGTGCTGACCACGAACAGCGCATTGCCGGAGTTCCGCAGGTCATGCTCGCTGACGCTGGCCAGCGGTTGAACCTTCACCGGCAGGCCTGCTGCTTGCAGTTGGCCGGCGGTCTGCCACGCCAGTTGTTCGGCAAACCCGCTTTGGCTGGCGAAGCCGATCAGCCACGCCGGAGTATCGCTGTCCGGTTGTTCGAGGCCTTTGCGGGCGTCCTTGATCTGCTTTTTCTTGCGTCGACGATCGAGGTACAGCAACCAGCCCGTGACGAAAAACAGCGGCATGGTCAGCGCGCTGAGCGTCAGGACGATCCGCCCGACAATCCCGAAGTAACTGCCGACGTGCAGCGCGTAGATGCTCGTCAGCAGTTGCGCCTTGAAGCTTTTGTCGCTGTAGCGGTCATGGCGTTTGACGACGCCGGTGGCCGGATCGAGGGTGATCTGGTTCAGCGCGCGGTCGTGGGGCGAGGTGGTCAACAGGTAAAACACCGTCGCGGGTTGCCCGGCCACAGGCGGCATACGAATGTTGTAGGCACTCAATGCCGGGCCGGCAGCGCTGTAAATGCTGCTCCACATCGATGCGTAATCAGCCGTCGGTGCCGGGCCTTCCGGTGCCGGGCCACGATTGCGAACACGTTCATTCTGCGGCGCATCGGACAGCAATCGGGTCAGGCCCTTGTTGTACCACTCATAGGACCAGGACAACCCGGTCAGCGCTGCCAACAGATAAAACACCAGGCACCAGGTGCCGGCCACCGAGTGCAAATCCCAGTTGAAGCTGCGGCCTGTTTTCTTCCAGTCGAGGGTCAGCCAGGCGCGCCAGCTTTTCCATTGACGCGGCCAGCGCAGGTACAGGCCGGACAGGCAGAAGAACAGCAGAATCAGCGTGCACGCGCCGGTGATCTGCCGACCGGTATCGCCCATGGCGAGGAAGCGGTGCAGTTTCAGCATCAGGTCGAAGAAACCCTGGCCGGTGGCGTCGCCCATGAACTCGGCGGTGTACGGGTCGAAGTAGCGCATCTCCCCGCGACGCTCACCCGGTGGCGGGGTGAAGTTCACCCGTGCAGCGTTACCGCTGTCGGTGTCGACCCAGAGCATCGAGACTTTCTTACCCGATGCACCCTCGATTTTTTCCACCAGTTTAGCGGGCGGCAGCACACCGGCGACCTGTTTCTCGACCTGCAACACCGACGGGTTGAGTGCGCGCAGGATTTCATCCTCAAACGACACTATCGCCCCGGTGATGCCCATGAGGGCCAGGACCAGCCCGGCACTGATACCGAAAAACCAGTGCAACTGGAACAGGGTTTTCTTCAACACGTCACTCGCCTTGTTCGTTCGAAATTGTTATCACGGCGCGCATTATGCCGTGGGTTGTCGAGAAGCATTCTTTTTTACGCACAAAAGCCCCGTTCATGGAGATGAACGGGGCTTTGCGCGTCCCTGTAGGAGCGAGCTTGCTCGCGATGGTCGTTAACGATAACGCGTACTGACTGGATGAACGCGTTGTCCAGACGTTTTTCGCCGGCAAGCCGGTCTCGCTCCTACAGGGGTTAGGTTAGAAGTGGAAGTTTGCGCTCAGCAGGGCGGTACGACCGGCCGCCACGTGGGCGTAGTGGTTCTGCAGTATCTGGTCGAAGTAACGCTTGTCGGTCAGGTTCTGCACGTTGAGTTGCAGGTCGACGTTTTTGGTCAGACGGTAGCTGGCCATCGCGTCGTAACGCCAGTAGGACGGGATCTCCACCGAGTTGGCGATGTTGCCGAACTGCGAGTCAACAAAAGTGGCACCCGCACCCACGGTAAGCTTGTCCGGTACCACGTCGTAAGTCGTCCACAGGGTGAAGTTGTTCCGCGGGGTGCTCGGCATGTGGTTGCCTTCATCGGCGGCGAGGGTGGTTTTGACCACTTCGCTTTCCATGTAGGTGTAGCCGCCGAAGACCCTCCAGTTGCGGGTCAGCTTACCGGTGTACGACAGTTCGAGGCCGTTGACAGTTTGCTCGCCGTCCAGCACTTGCGAGGTGGCACCATCCGGATCGTTCATGCGTGCGTTGGTTTTCTCGGTGCGGAACAGTGCAGCGGTCAGCGACAGGTCGTCACCGAAGAAGTCCCACTTGGTGCCGATCTCGTAGTTGCGGTTCTTTTCCGGGTCCAGATCGGTGTTGTTCGCCGCCAGATCCAGGCCACCGTTGCCGCTGGTTTCACCGGACGGGTTGCTGGAGGTGGAGTAGGCCGCGTAGATGCTGCCGTTAGGCAGCGGGTTGTAGACCACGCCGATCTGGTAGTTGACCAGGTCGCTGGTGTTCTCGCGGGAGAAGTCGTTCGCCGGCGCTGTGCTGCTAGCGTTGGCGTGGCCGCTGGATTCGACCTGGTAGTTGTCATAACGCAGGCCCAGGTTCAGGGACCATTGATCGTTGAACTTCAGCGTGTCGAACACGTAGGCCGCGGCGGTTTTGGTGTCGGTGTCGGTGAACGCGGCGCTGTCGGTAATCGTGCCGTTCCAGTTATCCCCAGGTGTCGGGTTGTACAGGCTGGTGCAGTCGCCGGAGCGGAAGAGTGCAGGGTTGCACGTCGTGCCGCCGGCGGCCGAAGTCAGGATGTACGGGCGGTTGTGGGTGTCTTGATAAGAGAACTCAATACCGGTAACCAGGCTGTGTGCGATGGTGCCAGTGTCGAACTTGGCGCTCAGGTCGGTCTGGTTGATCCAGCCGCTGGACGTCGAATTACGGCTCTTGGCGCCACGGTACACATTGCCCTTGGCGACGTTGCCCTTGCTGTCGTCCGGGTTGGTGACGATGTAGTCCAGCGTCGAACGGGACATGCGGAAGCTGTTGGACACGGTCAGGTCTTCATTCAGATCGTGCTCGATCTTGAAGGTGCCGCTGTCATTGGTGGTTTCGCGAAAGTCGCGGCTGGTGATGCCGTAGAAATTGTCGCGGTCGACATGCACCGGTTTGTCGACGTTGTACTTGCTGCGGGCCGGGTTCAGGGTCAGCGGAATGCCGTAGTCCGGCATGTCGTCGGTTTCAACGTGGTAGTAACCGAGGGTCATGCGGGTATCGGTGCCCAGGCCGAAGGCGAACGTCGGCGCGACACCCCAGCGGCTGACGTCCACGGTGTCACGGCCGGCGACATTGGCTTCGTGTTTCATCAGGTTCAGGCGGAAGGCCGAGGTGTCGGTCATCTGCTGGTTCAGGTCGAGTGTGGTGCGCTTGGTCTGATCCGAGCCCCAGGTGAAGCCGCCATTGTAGAAACTGCCCAGTTTGGCGGTCTTGCTCACCAGGTTCAGGCTGCCACCGGTGGAGCCGGCGCCGGTGTAGGCCGACCCCGGGCCTTTGCTGACTTCGATCGATTCTACGTTGAAGATTTCGCGGCTCTGGGACGCCGGATCGCGCATGCCGTCGACGAACGTGTCGCTTTCAGCGTTGAAGCCACGAATGATCGGACGGTCGCCCGCCGGGTTACCGCCTTCGCCAGCGCCGAAGGTGATGCCGGGTGTCGTGCGCAAGGCGTCGACCAGGCTGGTAGCGCCCGTGTCGCGGATCACCTGTTGCGGAATCACGGTGACACTTTTCGGTGTTTCGCGCAGCGGTGCGGTGTATTTCTTGTTGGCCGAGGTATCGGTCTTGTAGGAGGTATCGTCCTGTGTTTCGCCGGTGATGGCAGTGGCGTCCAGGGAAATCGCATTGTTCGGCGCTTTTTCGGTCTTTTCAGCCGCGAAAACCATATGCCCCGCAGAGCCGGCGGTGATTGCCACGCCAATCGCAGAAGCGAGCAAACGCGGTGAATTGACAGGTAATTGTGGTTGTTGGCGTGACATGTGAATTCCCCTCCCCAAGGATTTGAGGCCGCGGAATATAGGGTAGACGCGTCTATGTATCAATTGCGAAACGTTTCTATTCGCACTGAATTTACATTCTTTACAATTTACCCTTACGGTTTTTGCTGTTTCATTCGTCATAGGGGTTTTACAGCGTCAATAAGAATCAATACCATTGACGCCCCTTTGCCTTCAGGTGGTCCTCATGCTGCTGCACATTCCCGGCTTGTTCGCTAAAGAAGAAGTGCAGCGCATCCGCGAGGCTCTGGAACAGGCGGATTGGGCCGACGGCAAGATCACCGCCGGCTATCAGTCGGCCAAGGCCAAACACAACCTGCAACTGCCGGAAGGTCATCCACTGGCCAAGGAAGTCGGCGCGGCGATGCTGGAACGGTTGTGGAAAAATCCGCAGTTCATGTCAGCGGCGTTACCGCACAAGGTCTTTCCTCCGTTGCTGAACTGTTACACAGCGGGCGGCAGTTTCGACTTTCATATCGACAACGCCGTGCGCCAGCCCAAAGGCAGTATCGAGCGTGTGCGTACGGATTTGTCGGCGACCCTGTTCTTCAGCGAGCCGGACGACTACGACGGCGGCGAACTGGAAATCCAGGACACCTACGGCACCCAGCGCGTGAAGTTGCCGGCCGGCGACATGGTCTTGTACCCCGGCACCAGCCTGCACAAGGTCAATGCCGTCACCCGTGGTACACGGTTCGCCTCATTCTTCTGGACCCAAAGCCTGATTCGCGAAGACAGCCAGCGCGCCTTGCTGTTCGAGATGGACGGTGCGATCCAGCAACTGACGCAGGACATGCCCGACCACCCTTCACTGATCCGCCTGACCGGCACGTATCACAACCTGTTGCGTCGCTGGGTCGAGGTATGAGTTTTCAACTGCGCCGCGAGGAAGTGCTCGACGGCGATCACCTCAAAGCCATGCTTGAGGAAAGTCCTGCGCGTGCTGCTCAGGCGATCCTGATCGCTGCCCGCGAAGGTGTGCTCGACGCGCAAGCCTTGCTCGGCCAGATTCTGCTGGACGGACAGGGCATCGCGCTGGATCAACCGCTGGCGCTGCGCTGGTTCGAGATAGCCGCTCAGCGCGGGCACCTGATGGCGCGCAACATGCTCGGTCGCTGTCATGAACATGGCTGGGGTTGTGCGGCAGATGCTTCAGTTGCAGCGCAGCATTATCGCGTCGGCGCTGAAGCCGGACTGGATTGGGCGATGTACAACTATGCCAACCTGCTGGCGACCGGGCGCGGCGTGGGGGAGGATCAGGTACAGGCGCTGAACCTCTATCGCCGCGCTGCGGAGCTGGGCCATGCGAAGTCGATGAACCTGCTTGGACGCTATCTGGAAGAGGGCAGGGTTTGCCCGCAGGATACGGCTGCTGCTCGCGACTGGTATCGGCGCTCCGCAGCTGGCGGGGACTTTCGCGGGCAGTTCAGTTATGCCGCGGTGCTGGCGGCTGAAGATAACATCGACGAGGCGCTGGCCTGGTTGCGCAAGGCACTGGCTGGCGGGAATCTGAATTTTCTGCGGGTGGCGAGTAAAGCGTTGTTGAACGCGACCGATCCACAGATTCGCGCCCTTGCATCAGCGTATGCCGAGCGGTTCGCCGAACTCGAACAGACGCTCGCCCCCCTGTAGGAGCGAGCTTGCTCGCGATGAACTGGAGAGCGCCGTATTTATCCAGACAACGCGCGTTATCGTTGACGACCATCGCCAGCAAGCTGGCTCCTACAAGGGGTAGCGGTGTTTTTCGGATACAAAAAAGCCCATGACACGTCATGGGCTTTTTGATTTCTGCGTGCAGCGCTTACACGTAGAACGACTTCAGCGGCGGGAAGCCATTGAACTCGACGGCGCTGTAGCTGGTGGTGTACGCACCGGTCGACAGCCAGTACAAACGATCACCGATCGCCAAGTTCAGCGGCAAACCGTACTTGTAGTTTTCGTACATGATGTCGGCGCTGTCGCAGGTCGGGCCGGCGATAACGACTTCTTCCACTTCGCCTTTCTTTTCGGTCCAGATCGGGAACTTGATGGCTTCGTCCATGGTTTCGATCAGGCCGGAGAACTTGCCCACATCCGTGTACACCCAGCGCTCGACGGCGGTGCGGGATTTGCGTGCGACCAACACCACTTCACTGACCAGGATGCCGGCGTTGGCGATCAACGAACGGCCCGGTTCCAGGATGATTTCCGGCAGATCGTCGCCGAAGTCTTCCTTGAGGAAACGGATGATTTCTTCAGCGTAGGTTTCCAGGCTGTTGGTGCGGGTGATGTAGTTGGCCGGGAAGCCGCCGCCCATGTTGATCAGCTTCAGGTGGATGCCGTCTTCTTCTTTCAGGCGCTCGAAGATCACTTTGACCTTGGCGATCGCTGCGTCCCAGACGCTGATGTCGCGCTGTTGCGAGCCGACGTGGAACGAGATGCCGTAAGGCACCAGGCCCAGGTCACGAGCGAGGATCAGCAGGTCCATGGCCATGTCGGTCTGGCAGCCGAATTTGCGCGACAAAGGCCAGTCTGCGGTGGTCGAACCTTCGGTGAGGATGCGCACGTAGACTTTCGAGCCAGGTGCAGCCTTGGCGATGTTGCGCAGGTCGGCTTCGGAGTCGGTGGCATACAGACGCACGCCCTTCTCGTAGAAGTAGCGGATGTCCTTGGATTTCTTGATGGTGTTGCCGTAGCTGATGCGATCCGGGCCAACGCCCTGGTTCATCACTTTATCGAGCTCGTAGATCGAGGCGATGTCGAAGTTCGAGCCTTTCTCTTTGAGCAGGTCGATGATTTCGACGGCCGGGTTGGCCTTGACGGCGTAGTAGACCTTGGCGAATTCGAAACCGGCGCGCAGGTCGTCATAGGCCTGGCTGATCATCGCGGTGTCGATTACCACGAACGGGGTTTCTTGTTTGTCGGCGAATGCCTTCATTTTCTGAAAGGTATCGCGCGCGAAATAGTCTTCGACGTTGATCGACATGCTGGGAACTCCTACTGGCAAACTAGATTAATCAATGGGTGCAAATGAACGTCCTCCGTATCCCCACTTTGGTTCGCCTACTTCCCAAGGCATGTCGCCGAAAGCAAAAAGGCCATGGGAAGCGGTGCTTTCCCTTGGCCTTGCTGTCTCGTCGTCAGTACTTGAGCCGGATGGATCGTTTCCAGCATGGACGTTCGGCGCGAACTTTAGGGCGTGAGGGGCTTTAGATCAACAAAAAATGTCGCGTTTTTGCACTTGTCTGACGCACGTTGCCGCCAGCTCTCCTTGTACTCGACACAGATGACAGGCCGATGTTCCCGAGAAATTCTGAAGTGTTAAAAATACCTGCACGTTCGACGCTTATGTCTGCCAACTCAAAGACAACTGCGATGGCGTCAACATCGGCGACGATAGCTGCGAAAAGGTCGGTTGAGTGATTTTTTGACTGTTTCGGCGGACTTTTTTAGAGACCGCTTGCCGAGGCAGGTGTTGATATTTTTTTCCGGTCACAGGCTGTACTGTTTTTGTGGGAGTGAGCCTGCTCGCGATGGCAATTTCAAATTCAACATCTTCGTTGGCTGACAAGGTGCTATCGCGAGCAGGCTCGCTCCCACAGGGTTTGCATGTTTACCCAGCTATATAAATGTCAGGCAACAGCCTCGGCTGGCGAAACAATGCTGGTCTTGCCGCCTCGGGACTTGCCGGAGCTCAGGTACTCGGCAATCGATTCCTGCGTCACTTCGCCGAGGAACACTCGCTCGGCATCCATCACCGGCAACCACGAACGGTTGAACTCGTACATTCGCGACAACAGGATGCGCAAATGCTCGTCGTACGCCGCCGTGGCATTGAACTCACGCAGGTACTGCGCGCAAGCCCCGGTCTGACGGTGCAGGTCGCGACGTCGTACATAACCGAGCGCCTTGTTCTCACCGTCCGTGACCACGACATAACGACGGTCATGTTCATCCATCAACTCCAGCGCTTCAGTCACCGGCGTCTCCGGGCTGACGGACGGTGCGTTGTCCGCCGCGTCTTCGGCCTTCACCAGCAGCAGACGCTTGAGCGTGCTGTCCTGGCCGACGAAGTTGCTGACAAAGTCGTCCGCCGGGTGCGCCAGCAGCGTGTCCGGGTGATCGATCTGCAACAGCTTGCCGGCGCGGAAGATCGCAATCTTGTCGCCGAGCTTGATCGCTTCGTCGATATCGTGGCTGACCATGATCACGGTCTTGTTCAGCGCCCGTTGCATCTCGAAGAACTCGTTCTGGATCATCTCGCGGTTGATCGGGTCGACCGCGCCGAACGGTTCATCCATCAACAGCAACGGCGCATCCGCCGCCAGTGCGCGAATCACGCCGATCCGTTGCTGCTGACCACCGGACAACTCGCGCGGATAACGATTCAAATATTGCTTGGGTTCAAGCTTGATCATGCTCATCAACTCGCGGGCGCGGTCGTGGCACTTCTGTTTGTCCCAGCCCAGCAGGCGCGGAACGATGGTGATGTTTTCCTCGATGGTCATGTTCGGGAACAGGCCGATCTGCTGGATCACGTAACCGATGTTGCGACGCAGGGTCACTGCGTCGAGGTCAGTGGTGTCTTCGCCGTTGATCAGGATCTTGCCGGAGGTCGGTTTGATCAGGCGGTTGATCATCTTCAGCGTGGTGCTTTTGCCGCAGCCCGATGGCCCGAGGAACACACAGATTTCGCCTTCATTGACGGTCAGGCTGACCGAGTCCACGGCTTTCACATCTTTGCCGTTGCTTTGGAAAGTCTTGCTGAGGTTTTGAAGTTCGATCATTTGAGCAGTCCTTTTGGAGTCAGCGTGCGTTGCAGCCATTGCAGAAGCAGGTCGGCGAAGATGGCCAGGAGACTGACCAGCACGGCGCCGACGATCAGCATCGACATGTCGCTGCGGCTGATGGAAGCGAGAATGAGGACACCGAGGCCACCGGCACCGATGGTCGCGGCGATGGTCATGACACCGATGTTCATGACCACGGCGGTGCGCACGCCGGCGAGGATCACCGGCACGGCGATGGGCAGTTCGACCATGCGCAGGCGCTGGCCGAAGGTCATGCCGATGCCGCGTGCGGCTTCGCGAATGCCCGGTTCGACGCCAGTCAGGGCGAGGTAGGTGTTACGCATGATCGGCAGCAGCGAGTACAGAAACACTGCGGTGATCGCCGGCATCGGCCCCAGGCCCTGGCCGAATTTGGAGTAGAACGGCAGCAGCAGGCCGAACAGCGCAATTGACGGCACGGTCAGCAGCACCGTGGCGCTGGCTTGCAAGGGACCGGCGAGCGTCGGGAAACGCGTCATCAGAATGCCCAGCGGCACGCCGACCAGAATCGCCAGGGTCACGGCGATGCCGACCAGCGTGATGTGCTGCCAGGTCAGGTGCAGCACCTGCGGCCAGTCAAGATGGGAAAAGGCGTTGAGAAATTCCATGACTTTTCCTCCTTAGTTGATGGGGTGCTGGCGCAGGAAATCGGCAGCAACGGATGAAGGACTTTCGTGATCGACATCGACCCGCGCGTTGAGCTGGCGCATGGTTTCGTCATCGAACAGCTCGGCCAGAGGTTTGATCTCTTGCGCCAGTTTCGGGTGGGCATCGAGGTAAACCTGACGCACCACCGGCGCGGCGGTGTAGTCCGGGAAGTAGTGCTTGTCGTCTTCAAGCAGTTTCAACTTGAAGGCGTTCAAGCGACCGTCGGTGGTGTAGACCAGACCGGCAAACACCTGGCCATTGCGCAGGGCGGTGTAGACCAGGCCTGCATCCATCTGGCGGATGTTTTTGCGCGTCAGGTTCATGCTGTAGAGGTCGACCATGCCGTCCAGACCGTCTGAGCGGTTGGCGAACTCGGTGTCCAGCGCGACCAGGTGATTAGTCTTCGCCTCAGCCTGCATCACCGTGTTCAGCTCGCTGATGGTGTTGATCTGCGGGTAGGCCTTTGCGGTTTTTTCCGGCAGGGCCAGGGCGTAGGTGTTGCTGAACTTCGACGGGGTCAGCCAGACCAGGCCTTTTTTCGCGTCGAGTTCTTTCACCTTGGCGTAGGACTGAGCGCTGTCGAGCTTTTCGGAGACATGGTTGTAGGCCACCAGCGACACGCCGGTGTATTCCCACATCAGGTCCAGTTGGCCACTTTCGTGGGCACTGCGAGCGAGGTTGCTGCCCAGACCACCAGTCACCTGGGTGTCATAACCCTTGGTGCGCAGGTATTGGGAGGTGATTTCCGCGAGCAGGGTTTGTTCGGTGAACACCCGGGCGCCGATGCGGATCACCGGTTTTTCAGCGGCTTGGGCGATTCCCGAGAACAGCAGAACGCAGCCTAGTAAAAAGCTTGATGTCTTCATGATTATTCCTTTGCCGAGGCTTAAGACGGGCGCAAGCCGCGTTCGAGCCAGAGGCGGCTGGCGAGTGTCACCAGGCCGTCGAGCAGCAAGGCCAGCAGGGCGGTGCAGGCCGCACCGAGGAGCAATTGCGGCTGATTGTTCAGGGCGATGCCGGGGAAAATCAGGCTGCCCAGGCTGTTGGCGCCGATCAGGAACGCCAGCGGTGCAGTACCGACGTTGATCGCCAGCGCCACACGCACACCGCCGATGATGATCGGCACGGCGTTCGGCAGTTCGACCTGCCACAGCACTTGAGTCGGCGTCATGCCGATGCCGACGGCCGCTTCTTTCAAAGAACCCTGGACGTTTTTCAGACCTTCATAGGTATTGCGCACGATCGGCAACAGCGAGGCGAGGAACAGGGCGAAGATCGCGGGGCCGCTGCCGATGCCCAGAATCCCCAGAGCAATGGCCAGTACGGCGAGAGGCGGCACGGTGTTGCCGATGTTGAAGAGCTGCATGAAGCGTTCGGCGCGTCCCACCATGGTCGGACGGCTGAGGTAGATACCGGCGGGTATGCCCACAACAAGGGCGGCCAGCATGGAGGCGAGGACGAGAATCAGATGAGCTTGCAGGTAAAACAACAAATCGTCGCGGTACTGTTCAATCGTGTTGATGCCAATCCAGTGGACCAGCAGGGCCAGAAGGGCGAAGACAACCGCACCTCCTGTCAGCCCTTTGCCATAGCGAATAGCCACAGGCGGACTCCTTTTTTCTTTGTCGGCGAACGCAGCTTCGTGTGGCAATGCCAGTCCTGGCTGCCGAAGTAAGCGTTCGCGAGAAGCAGCTCTTTATGCACCGAATGCGCTCTTCTGTAGGAGCGAGCCTGCTCGCGAAAAAAGTCCAGACAACGCGTTGATTCAGACCGCACGCGTTATCGTTGACGCTCATCGCGAGCAAGCTCGCCCTACAGGGGAGGGCGTACGGCTTTTCGAGCCATAAGCGCAGCCTCGTCAGGCTAACTTGCTGATTTTTCAGCCCCTGGGACGAGTGCCGTAACAGGGGAGTGGACGCCTCCACCTTTTAAAAGGTTCCATAATTGGCAGCAGATAGCCACCCTTGATGACCGAACACGCCCCCGCTCGATGCCATAACGCAACCCTGTAGGAGCCGGCTTGCCGGCGATGAGGACCGAGAGATCTCCGCAAGGCGTACGGCCCCAATCGCCGGCAAACCGGCTCCTACAAAAGTCCGCGCGTCCGGGCGGGCGGTGGTCCGTGGCGGTCGGTTTGCGCTATACTCGCCGCCCTTTTTTGAATCACCGCCAGGCGATTTCCCATGACCAAACAGGCCGCCGAAGTCGCGAAACGCCGCACTTTCGCCATTATTTCCCACCCCGATGCCGGTAAAACCACCATCACCGAGAAGCTCTTGCTGATGGGCAAGGCGATTGCGGTTGCCGGCACGGTGAAGTCTCGCAAGTCCGACCGCCATGCCACCTCCGACTGGATGGAAATGGAAAAGCAGCGGGGTATCTCGATTACCACGTCGGTCATGCAGTTCCCGTATCGCGATCACATGATCAACCTGCTCGACACCCCGGGCCACGAAGACTTCTCCGAAGACACCTACCGCACCCTGACGGCGGTGGACTCGGCATTGATGGTCCTCGACGGCGGTAAGGGTGTAGAGCCACGGACCATCGCGTTGATGGACGTCTGCCGTCTGCGTGACACGCCGATTGTCAGCTTCATCAACAAACTCGACCGTGACATCCGCGACCCGATCGAACTGCTCGACGAAATCGAAGCGGTCCTGAAGATCAAGGCCGCGCCGATCACCTGGCCGATTGGTTGCTACCGCGATTTCAAAGGCGTTTATCACCTCGCCGACGACTACATCATCGTGTACACCGCCGGTCACGGCCACGAGCGCACCGATGTGAAAATCATCGAAAAGCTCGACTCCGATGAAGCCCGCGCGCACTTGGGCGACGAGTACGATCGCTTCGTTGATCAACTGGAACTGGTGCAGGGCGCCTGCCACGAATTCAACCAGCAGGAATTCCTCGACGGCCAACTGACCCCGGTGTTTTTCGGTACCGCGCTGGGCAACTTCGGTGTCGATCACGTGCTCGACGCCGTGGTCAACTGGGCGCCGAAACCGCTGGCCCGTGTCGCCAACGAGCGCACCGTGGAACCGGTCGAAGAGAAATTCAGCGGCTTCGTGTTCAAGATCCAGGCGAACATGGACCCGAAACACCGCGACCGTATCGCCTTCATGCGCATTTGCTCCGGCAAGTACGAAAAAGGCATGAAGATGCGCCACGTGCGTACCGGCAAGGACGTGCGGATCGGCGATGCCCTGACGTTCTTCTCCTCCGAGCGTGAGCAACTGGAAGAAGCGTTTGCCGGCGACATCATCGGCCTGCACAACCACGGCACCATCCAGATCGGCGACACCTTTACCGAAGGCGAAGTCCTGGGCTTCACCGGTATCCCGCACTTCGCCCCGGAACTGTTCCGTCGCGTGCGTCTGCGTGATCCGCTGAAATCCAAGCAACTGCGCCAAGGTTTGCAGCAATTGGCGGAAGAAGGCGCCACCCAGGTGTTCTTCCCTGAGCGCAGCAACGACATCATCCTCGGCGCTGTCGGTGTGCTGCAGTTCGACGTGGTCGCCAGCCGCTTGAAAGAGGAATACAAGGTTGAGTGCTCCTACGAGCCGATCACCGTGTACTCCGCGCGCTGGATCGATTGCGACGATAAGAAGAAGTTCGAGGAGTTCCGGGTCAAGGCCGTGGAAAACCTCGCGGTCGACGGCGGTGGTCACCTGACCTACCTGGCGCCGACCCGCGTCAACCTGGCGCTGATGGAAGAACGCTGGCCGGACGTGAAATTCCGTGCGACGCGTGAGCACCACTAAGCGCTGAGCTGCAAAACCAAAAGCCCCGGTCGCGAAAGCACCGGGGTTTTTTAATGCCTGTCACAAATCCCCCCTGTAGGAGCCAGCTTGCTGGCGATGGACCAGAGAACGCCGCGTTAATCCTGACAGCGCGCGTTATCGTTTACGACCATCGCCAGCAAGCTGGCTCCTACAGAAAAGCATCGTGTTAGCGGGTTTGGTTATAGGCCATATTCACAACCAATCTCTAAAGCCAGCGCATTCCGTCTCTTCGTTAGCGTCCTATCTGGAGAACCCGGCTGATCGGAACTAGATTTCAAAGAGCGCCAGCCAGGTACAGATGTTTCACCTGCCAAAGGATGGAATCGACTATGAACAGGTTGCTACGCGTTGTGCTGCTGTTGAAGGTTTTGCTGATGCTGGCCCTCGGCAGTTCGGCGGTCTGGGCCGAGTGTGAGGATCACGAAAGCCAGGCATCGAGCGGGCAGGCAACGCACACCGGCATGATGATCGCCAAGTCCGAATCAGAGCCCGGTGATCAGGGGCAGGGCGGCAGCGCGGACGATGATGATACGACCACTGACGAGCCGGACAGTGACGAGGAAGAAGGGGCCTGAATAGCAGGCAAAATAAAACCCCTTCGACCCGATTGACGCGCAATCGAACCAGAAGAGGTTTTTGAACAGATCACCTATCCCTTGTAGGAGCGAGCCTGCTCGCGATGGAGTATCAGTAACAGCCGTGTTGGCTGACACTCCATCGCGGGCAGGCTCGCTCCTACAGGTTTTTTCAGCCCGCTGTTACGCCGCGCCGTCGAGGAATTGCTCCGCGTAGTGGCAAGCCACCTGGCGATTATCGAGAGGGCGCAGGGCTGGCTCTTCGGTTTTGCAACGGTCGGTCGCGTACGGGCAACGCTTGTGGAAAGCGCAGCCCGACGGCGGGTTCAGCGGGTTGGGCAACTCGCCGACGATCTTGATCTTCGGCTTGTTCGGGTCCGGGTGAATGGTCGGTGTGGCCGACAGCAACGCCTGGGTGTACGGGTGCAGCGGGCGCTCGTAGATGTCGTTCTTCGGGCCCATTTCCACCGGGCGACCGAGGTACATCACCATCACGTCATCGGCAACGTGTTGCACCACGGCCAGGTTGTGCGAGATGAACACGTAAGCGGTGTTGAACTCTTGCTGCAGATCCATGAACAGGTTCAGCACCTGCGCCTGGATCGATACGTCCAGCGCCGAGGTCGGTTCGTCCGCGACCAGCACTTTCGGTTGCAGCATCATCGCGCGAGCGAGGGCGATCCGCTGGCGCTGACCGCCGGAGAACATGTGCGGATAGCGCTGGTAATGCTCAGGGCGCAGACCCACCTGCTTCATCATCGCCTGCACTTTCTCGCGACGCTCGGCGGCGCTGAGGCTGGTGTTGATCAGCAGCGGCTCGGCGAGTTGATCACCGACTTTCTGCCGAGGGTTCAACGAGGCGTACGGGCTCTGGAACACCATCTGCACGTCTTTGCGCAGTTGTTTGCGTTGAGCCTTGTCAGCCCCGGCGACTTCCTGCCCGGCGATTTTCAAGGAGCCGGAAGACGGCTCTTCGATCAGCGTCAGGGCGCGGGCCAGGGTGGATTTGCCGCAACCGGATTCGCCCACGACAGCGAGGGTCTTGCCGGCTTCCAGTTCAAACGACACACCGTTCAGGGCGCGTACGGTCGCATGGCCCTTGAACAGGCCGCGGGACACTTCGTAGTGACGGGTGAGGTCGCGGGCGGTAAGTACGACGGCCATTACGCCACCTCCTGGTTCAGCGGGTAGAAGCAGCGGGCGAGGCTGTTGCTTTTCGGGTCAAGGGCCGGACGCTGCGCACGGCAGCTGTCCTGCACATACGGGCAGCGCGGCGACAGCAGGCAGCCTTGCGGACGGTCGTAACGACCGGGAACGATGCCCGGCAGTGTCGACAGGCGTGAGGCGCCGAGGCTGTGTTCCGGAATCGCCTTGAGCAGCGCTTCGCTGTACGGGTGCGCCGGAATGTCGAACAGTTGTGGCACCTGACCAACCTCTACGGCCTGGCCGGCGTACATCACGCACACACGCTGGGCAGTTTCGGCCACGACCGCGAGGTCGTGAGTGATCAGCACCAGGCCCATGTTCTGCTCTTTCTGCAACGCCAGGAGCAGGTCCATGATCTGCGCCTGAATCGTTACGTCCAAAGCGGTGGTCGGTTCGTCGGCGATCAGCAGTTTCGGCTCGCCGGCAATCGCCATGGCGATCGCAACACGCTGGCTCATACCGCCGGACAGTTGATGCGGGTAGGCCTCCATGCGGCTGGCGGCGCCCGGGATTTCCACTTTTTCCAACAGTTCGATGGCGCGTTTGCGCGCTTGCTTGCCGGACATTTTCAGGTGCAGGCGCAGCACTTCTTCGATCTGGAAACCGACGGTGTAGCTCGGGTTCAGCGCGGTCATCGGGTCCTGGAAGACCATGGCCAGGTCTTTGCCGACGATTTGCCGACGCTGACGGTTGCTGAGCTTGAGCATGTTCTTGCCGTCGAAATTCAGGGCGTCGGCGGTGACGATCCCCGGATGCTCGATCAGACCCATCAGCGCCATCATGGTCACGGATTTACCCGAACCCGACTCGCCAACGATGGCCAGCACTTCGCCCTTGTCCACGGAAATGTCGAGCCCGTCGACCACCGGAACGGCGTTCTTGTCGCCGAAGCGAACGTTGAGATTCTTGATTTCTAACAGTGACATTTGAATCTCCTCAGGCGGCGTTCTTGAGTTTCGGGTCCAGCGCATCGCGCAGGCCGTCGCCCATCAAGTTGATTGCCAGCACGCTGAGCAAAATGGTCAAACCAGGCAGACTTACTACCCACCAGGCGCGTTCGATGTAGTCGCGAGCCGAAGCCAGCATGGTGCCCCACTCAGGGGTTGGCGGTTGTACGCCAAGGCCCAGGAAGCCAAGGGCTGCGGCATCGAGAATCGCCGAGGAGAAACTCAGGGTGGCCTGAACGATCAGCGGCGCCATGCAGTTGGGCAGCACGGTGACGAACATCAGGCGTGGCAGACCGGCACCGGCCAGGCGCGCGGCGGTCACGTAGTCGCGGTTCAGCTCGCCCATCACCGCAGCGCGGGTCAGACGAACATAGGACGGCAACGAAACCACGGCGATGGCAATGATGGTGTTGATCAGGCCAGGGCCGAGGATGGCGACAATCGCCACGGCCAGCAGCAGCGAGGGCAGGGCCAGCATGATGTCCATCAGACGCATGATGGTCGGGCCAAGGATGCGCGGGAAGAAGCCGGCGAACAGACCGAGCAGGATGCCCGGGATCAGCGACATCACCACCGACGACAAGCCGATCAGCAGGGACAGGCGCGAACCGTTGATCAGGCGCGACAGCAGGTCGCGGCCCAGTTCATCGGTGCCGAGCAGGAACTGGATTTGCCCGCCTTCCAGCCAGGACGGCGGGGTCAGCAGGAAGTCACGGTATTGCTCACTCGGGTTATGTGGCGAGACCCACGGCGCGAAGATCGCGCAGAAGATCACCAGCAACATGAACATCAGGCCGGCGACGGCGCCTTTGTTCTTGGAGAACGCTTGCCAGAATTCTTTGTACGGGGACGGGTACAGCAGGCTTTGATCGACTGTTACCGCTTGATTTGTAGTTGAAGCTGGAGTGGTCATGGTCATGATCTCAGCGCTGGTGACGGATGCGTGGGTTGGCGAAGCCGTAGAGGATGTCCACGATGAAGTTCACCAGAATCACCAGGCAGGCGATTAACAGGATGCCGTTTTGCACCACGGGATAATCCCGTGCGCCAATGGCTTCGATCAGCCATTTGCCGATGCCGGGCCACGAGAAGATGGTTTCGGTCAGGACCGCACCGGCCAGCAATGTGCCGACTTGCAGGCCGACCACGGTCAGTACCGGAATCAGTGCGTTGCGCAGGCCGTGTACAAACACTACGCGCGACGGCGACAGGCCTTTGGCCTTGGCGGTCCGGATGTAGTCTTCGCGCAGCACTTCGAGCATCGAAGAACGGGTCATCCGCGCAATCACCGCCAGCGGGATGGTGCCGAGCACGATGGCCGGCAGGATCAGGTGATGCAGGGCATCGAGGAACGCACCGACGTCATCGGCCAGCAGCGTGTCGATGAGCATGAAGCCGGTGCGCGGCTCGATGTCATAGAGCAGGTCGATCCGCCCGGACACCGGGGTCCAGCCCAGGGACACCGAGAAGAACATGATCAGGATCAGGCCCCACCAGAAGATCGGCATCGAATATCCCGCCAGGGAGATGCCCATCACCCCATGGTCGAACAGGGATCCTCGCTTGAGTGCCGCGATCACCCCGGCCAGAAGGCCCAGGATGCCGGCGAACAACAGGGCGGCCATGGACAGTTCCAGGGTCGCGGGGAATAGAGAGCTGAACTCGCTCCACACGCTTTCACGGGTACGCAGGGATTCGCCGAGATCGCCGTGAGCCAGTTTGCCGATGTAATCCAGGTATTGGGCATACAGCGGTTTGTTCAGACCTAGGCGTTCCATTGCCTGAGCATGCATTTCGGGGTCGACTCGTCGTTCGCCCATCATTACTTCCACGGGGTCGCCTGGAATCATGCGAATCAACGCGAAAGTCAGCAAGGTGATGCCGAAGAACGTGGGGATCAATAACCCCAATCGGCGGGCAATAAAACTAAACATCTTCTGGTGTACCTCATCAGCCGGTTAGGCGTGCCTGGTGTCCCTGGAGTCAGGGACACCGGGAGTTTTCTTATCTACTTCACCTGGGTGGTGGCGAAGTTATTAGTGGTGAGGGGGCTAATGTGATAACCCTCTACGTTGTTGCGCATTGCGGTGAACATTCTAGTGTGCGCCATGCTGATCCATGGCTGGTCCTGGTTAAAAATAACCTGGGCCTGCTCGTACAGCGCTGCCCGCTCGGCCGGATCGGTTTTTTCGCGAGCCTGGTCGATCAGCGCCTGGAACTTGTCATTGCACCAGCGTGCATAGTTTTCGCCGTTCTTCGCGGCTTCGCAACTGAGCATAGGCGTCAGGAAGTTATCCGGGTCGCCGTTATCACCCGCCCATCCGGCGGAAACCATGTCGTGCTCGCCGTTTTTCGCGCGTTTGAGCATTTCGCCCCATTCCATCACGCGAATGTCGATCTTGATCCCGACCTTGGCCAGGTCAGCCTGCATCATCTGCGCGCCGAGCATCGGGTTCGGGTTGGTCGGGCCGCCACCGTTGCGGGTGAACAGGGTGAAGGTGGTGCCTTCCGGTACGCCGGCTTCCTTGAGCAGGGCGCGGGCCCTGTCCAGATCACGGGCCGGGTTTTTCAGGCTGTGGTTGTAGCCCAGCAGCGTGTCCGGGAACGGGTTGACCGCCACTGTCGCATTGCCTTTACCAAACAGCGCGTTGACATAAGCCTCTTTATCGAAGGCGATGTCGATGGCTTTGCGCACCCGCACGTCGCTCATGTACTTGTGCGTGGTGTTCATGGCGATGTACGAAACGGTCATCGCGTTCAGTTCATCGACGCTCAGTTTGGCGTCTTTCTTGATGCTCGGGATGTCATCCGGCTTCGGATACAGCGCGACCTGGCACTCGTTGGCCTTGAGCTTTTGCAGGCGCACGTTGTTGTCGGTGGCGATGGCCAGAATCAACGAGTCAGCCGGCGGCTTGCCACGGAAGTAGTCCGGGTTGGCCTTGAAGCGAACCTGGGCGTCCTTGGCGTAACGCTGGAAAACGAACGGGCCGGTGCCGACCGGTTTGTTGTTGAGGTCGCCGGTCTTGTTCGTCTTGAGCAGCTGGTCGGCGTACTCGGCAGGGTAAATCGAGGAGAACGCCATGGCGATGTCGGCCAGGAACGGCGCTTCGCGGCGGGTCAGGGTGAATTTGACCGTGTTGTCGTCAACTTTCTCGACGCTTTTCAGCAGTTCCTTGAAGCCCATGCTTTCAAAGTACGGGAAGCCCACGCTCGACAGTTTGTGCCACGGGTGTTTCGGGTCCAGTTGACGCTGGAAGCTCCAGACCACGTCGTCGGCGTTCATGTCGCGGGTCGGCTTGAAGTATTCGGTGGTGTGAAACTTGACGCCTTTGCGCAGGTGGAACGTGTAGGTCAGGCCGTCTTCGCTGATGTCCCAGGACTCGGCCAGTGCCGGAATCACTTCAGTGGTACCGGGCTTGAAGTCCGCCAGGCGGTTGAAGATGGTTTCGGCCACCGCATCGGCTGTGACTGCAGTCGTGTATTGAACCATGTCGAAGCCTTCCGGACTGGCTTCGGTGCAAACCACCAAGGGTTTGGCCGAGACGCCAACGGCAACACTCAGCAACGCGGCAGCGATGGCCGCACGTAGGGGAAGCATTTTCATCAAGAGCCCTCTGCAATCAGTTAAGGACAAAAGCCGAACGGTAGATTCGTCACTGAATCAGCCGTTCGGCGGGTACATTACAGAACGTTGAACGGGATGGTGGTCACGAGACGGAACTCGTTGATGCTGCCGTCAGCCTGGTTTTCGCTGGCGCGATGCGTGGTGTAAGTCGCACGAATTGCGGTGGCTTTGAGCGGGCCGCTTTGTACGGCGTACGACGCACCGATACCGTATTCGTAGTGGTGTTCGCCGTCCTGGGCCTGGATACCGTCGTAGCCTTTGTCTTTGACGCCGCCGTTGCCGTTGTAGTGAGTGCCGTCAATGCCCCAGCCGCGAGCCTGGTAGATGTTGAACTTCAGGCCTGGTACGCCGTATTCAGCCATGTTCAGGCCGTAGGCGATCTGGAAGGATTTCTCGTTCGGGCCGTTGAAGTCCGACAGCAGGGAGTTGGCCAGGTAGATGCCGTTGGTTTCGTGCAGGTAGTCGAAGTACTCGTTACCGTTCACTTCCTGGTAGGAGAAGGTCAGGGAGTGAGCCTGGTGAGTCAGGCCGAACGACAGGGAATAGGTGTCGTTGTCGATGTCGCCGATCAGGGCTTTACCTTCGTCCTGGGTTTTGTAGTAGTTCAGGCCGGTGGTCAGGCTCAGCACCGAGCTGTCGCCCAGTACGTGGGACGCGCCGACGTAGTACTGGTTCCAGATGTCTTCGGCCTGGGTTGCCCAGAGGCTGGTGGTCAGGCTGGCGAACGGCGTGTAGGTGATACCGCCGGTGTAGATGTGATCGGATTCAACGATGCCGTTGGCGTATTCGGTGCGGAATTTACGCTGGCTTTGTTCGGTACGCGGAGAGTTGCGGTCGAAGGTGCCGAGGTCGAAGGTCAGGTTTTCCAACTCTTCGCTGTGCAGCGTCACACCTTCGAAGCTCGAAGGCAGTGGACGGTTACCGATGACGTCCACTTGCGGGCTGCTGAAGTTCTGGCGACCGGCCGTCAGCGTGGTGTTGGAGAAACGGGCCTTGACGTTGGCCAGGCCCAGTTTGCTCCACTGGTCTACGGCATCGCCACCTTCTTCGGTCAGCGTACGGTTATACCCCGCCTTTGGACGATCACCCGGTGCACCACCGAAGCGAGAGGCCAGGTCTTCGCGATCACGATTCAGGGCGATGGCATTGTAGGCCGCGACCTCAGTGCTGAAACCGACAGTACCTTCGGTAAAGCCCGAGTTGTACTTGATGATGGTGCCCTGGACCCAGTTGATCCGACGGTCTGTGTCGGTCAATACGCCACTTTTGTTGTACTGGAACTTGGCGCCGCGCTTCAGCTGCTCATTCGCATACCAGTTGCGCGTGGAACCGGTGACCGATTGCCCTTCAACAAAGCCGGTGGCTTCGCTTTGGGCGCTCTTTTCCTTGACGGTGACCGGTGTGAAAGCCTGGCTCTGGGACTCAGCGTAGGCCGTGGCGGTAACGCTGCTGATGGCCAGGGCCAATAACGCGGTGCTGCTCAGTTTCATGGGTGAAGCTCCTTTCTTTCTTTTTTTATACCGGTCTTTTTTTGTGATCCGGCTATTGGTTTTGGAACTCATACAAGGCTTCG
Source organism: Pseudomonas sp. BF-RE-25 (assembly GCF_019956105.1). NCBI lineage: Bacteria > Pseudomonadati > Pseudomonadota > Gammaproteobacteria > Pseudomonadales > Pseudomonadaceae > Pseudomonas > Pseudomonas sp. BF-RE-25. The sequence goes on along the minus strand of NZ_JAHBDB010000003.1, from coordinate 106,293 downwards.
CAAACGTTTGCTGTCGGCCTGATCGGCAAATAACGGCAATACGCTTGCGTGAGGGCGGAATCCGCCCCCAGCGTTTTTTTGGCTAATCGGTTATTTGTCGATACTGACGCCCGAGAACACGTTGCGGCCGAAAGGACTCACCTTGAATCCTTCGACTTTGGCGCTTAACGGCTGGTTGACCGTCGAGTGGGCGACAGGCGTGATCGGCACTTGCTGCTTGAGCAACTGCTGAGCCTGTTTGTAAAGCACGGTGCGCTGGTCACGGTCGGTGACGACCTTGGCCTGCTTGATCAGCTTGTCGTAAGCCGGATCACACCATTGGGAGTAGTTGTTGCCGCCAATGGCGTCGCAGCTGTAAAGCGTGCCGAGCCAGTTGTCCGGGTCCCCATTGTCACCGGTCCAGCCAATCAGGCTGACGTCGTGCTCGCCATTTTTGGTGCGCTTGATGTACTCGCCCCATTCGTAGCTGACGATCTTCACTTTGAGACCGATCTTCGCCCAGTCAGCCTGGAGCATCTCGGCCATCAACTTGGCGTTGGGGTTGTAGGGACGCTGAACCGGCATCGCCCACAGGGTAATTTCGGTGCCTTCTTTCACGCCGGCAGCCTTGAGCAGTTCCTTGGCTTTTTCCGGGTTGTAGGCGGCGTCTTTAATGGTCTCGTCGTAGGACCATTGGGTCGGCGGCATGGCGTTTTGCGCCAGTTGACCGGCGCCTTGGTAAACGGCGTTGAGAATGCTTTGTTTGTTCACCGCCATGTCCAGCGCCTGGCGCACTTCGAGCTGGTCGAATGGCTTGTGGCGCACGTTGTAGGCGATGTAGCCGAGGTTGAAGCCAGGCTTTTCGATGAGCTTGAGATTCGCGTCGTTCTTCAGCGCTTCGACATCGGCAGGTCGTGGGTGCAAGGTGATCTGGCACTCGTTGGCCTTGAGCTTCTGCACACGAACCGACGCATCGGTGTTGATGGCGAAAATCAGGTTGTCGAGCTTGACCCGGCTCGGGTCCCAGTACTGCTTGTTGCCGCTGTAACGGATGTTGGAGTCTTTCTGGTAGCTCTTGAACACGAACGGCCCGGTGCCGATCGGCTTCTGGTTGATGTCGCTCGGCTTGCCTTCGGCCAGCAGCTTGTCGGCGTATTCGGCGGACAGGATGGCAGCGAAGCTCATGGCGATGTTCTGGATGAACGCGGCGTCCACGCTGTTGAGCGTCATGACCACGGTCAGCGGCCCGGTCTTTTCGACCTTGGCGATGTTCTTGTTCAGGCTCATCCCGTTGAAATACGGGAACTCGGTTGGATAAGCCTTACGGAAAGGTTGCTGCGGATCGAGCATGCGATTGAAGGTGAACAGCACGTCATCGGCGTTGAAATCACGGCTCGGCGTGAAGTACTTGGTCGTATGAAATTTCACCCCTTCGCGCAGGTGAAAGGTGTATTTGAGGCCGTCTTCGGAAATATCCCAGCTCTTTGCCAGGCCTGGTACGACGTTGGTGGCGCCTTTTTCGAATTCTGCCAATCGGTTGTACAACGGCTCGGCGGCGTCGTTATCGGTCGCGGTCGTGTACTGCGCGGTGTCGAAGCCAGCCGGGCTGCCTTCGGAGCAGAACACCAGGCTGTTGTTGGCGGCCTGGCTGATGGAAGTGGCGGCCAGCAGGCCGGTGCCCAGCAATGCGGATAAAACCAAGGTATGGCGCATGACGCTCCCTTTTCTCTTTCGCTAAGTGTTTTCAATGCGCCGCTGTCCCGTCCGGGGACGTGGAGGCGTCATTGATATCAAGCCATGACGTGCAGCAATAACCGAGAGCCCACGCGTGCACTGGTCAGAACCCGACGGTAAGAGCCGCGAGTCTGGCAGTAAATGCGTAGAGTCCTAAAGACTCGTAGGAAAGGGCAACGCGTCCGACGCCGCAGCTGTAATGCTCAGCGGAATAGGATGTAGGTTGTTTCCTGCTTTCTCGGTAGAAAAAGCAACGGCGACGTCAAAAACGTCGCCGTTGCCAAATCTTATTTGCTGACGCTAACGCCGTAGAAGGAGTTCAAGCCGAATGGGCTGATCTTGAAATCCTGCACTTCGTTGCGCATGGGTTGGAACACCGTCGAGTGAGCGATAGGTGTCATTGGAACAGCGTCTTTGAGGACGTGTTGCGCCTGCTTGTACAGTTCGGTGCGCTTGCCCTGGTCGGTCGTGCGCTTGGCTTCTTTGACGATGCCGTCGAACTTCTTGTCGCACCACTTGGAGAAGTTGTTGCCTTGCAGCGAGTCGCAGCCGAACAGCACGTTCAGCCAGTTGTCCGGGTCACCGTTGTCGCCGCTCCAGCCAATCAGCATCGCGCCGTTTTCGCCGCCTTTGGAGCGCTTGATGTACTCGCCCCATTCGTAGCTCTGGATTTTGGCCTTGATACCGATCTTCGCCCAGTCTGCCTGGAGCATCTCGGCCATCAGCTTGGCGTTCGGATTGTACGGACGCTGCACCGGCATTGCCCATAGAACGATTTCGGTGCCTTCCTTCACACCGGCTTCCTTGAGCAGCTCCTTGGCTTTCTCAGGGTTGTACGGAGCATCCACGATGGTGGTGTCGTAAGACCACTGGGTCGGTGGCATGGCGTTGACGGCCTTTTGACCTGCACCCTGGTAAACCGAGTCGATGATCTGTTGTTTGTTGACGGCCATGTCCAGTGCCTGACGCACTTTCAGTTGGGCCATCGGGTTCGGCTTGTCGTCACCCTTGATCTTGTCCATCACGTTGTAGGCGATGTAACCCAGGTTGAAACCGGCCTGGTCAGGCACTTTCAGGGTTTTGTCTTCTTTCAGCGCCTTCAGGTCGGCCGGACGCGGGAACAGAGTGATCTGGCACTCGCCCTTTTTCAGCTTCTGGATACGCACCGAAGGGTCGGTGGTGATGGCGAAGATCAGGTTGTCGATCTTGACGTCGTCAGGCTTCCAGTAGTCCTTGTTCCCGGTGTAGCGGATGTTGGAGTCTTTCTGGTAGCTCTTGAACACGAACGGACCAGTGCCGACCGGCTTCTGGTTGATGTCGGCGGCTTTGCCTTCCTTGAGCAGCTGGGCTGCGTACTCGGCGGACTGCACCGAGGCGAAGCTCATGGCCATGTTCTGGATGAACGCGGCATCTACTTCTTTGAGGGTGAACTTGACGGTGTGGTCGTCGACTTTATCGATCTTGGTGATGTTGGTGTCCATCCCCATGTCGGTGAAGTACGGGAATTCGGTCGGGTACGCCTTACGGAACGGATCATCCTTGTTAATCATGCGATTAAAGGTGAACAGCACGTCGTCGGCGTTGAACTCGCGAGTCGGCTTGAAGTACGGGGTAGTGTGGAACTTGACACCTTCACGCAGGTGGAAGGTGTAAGTCAGGCCATCATCGGAGATGTCCCACTTGGTCGCCAGACCAGGAATAACGGCGGTACCGCCGCGCTCGAACTGAGTCAGACGGTTGAACATGGTTTCGGCAGAGGCGTCGAAGTCGGTTCCGGTGGTGTACTGACCAGGATCAAAACCGGCCGGGCTCCCTTCGGAGCAGAACACCAGGTTAGTCGCCGCTTGGGCGAAAGGTGCGGCAGCTAACAAGCTGGCGCCGACTAAAAACGGAATGACCGCGTGTTTAAGCATGGTGGCCTCATGATTTGTTGTCATTTTTGAATTTGAGGACGACCTCGTGAGTCGTGCCTGCGGATACTTATGCAGGGGCCATACCCAATGCAAGATGTTGAATGGCCACAAGCCTTAAACAGTGGCACGAACGTACCTTAATGTCGCATATGTATAAATTGACGCGCATTTGACCGTTTGCGTGTATTTTTTTCGGTGCAAACCACGCACTGACGAAGGGCAACCGGGGCGCTGGGCGCACCCGGTTGGCGCGCGGTGTTACTTATTTATACCCACACCATAGAAGGGTGTGAGGCCGAACGGGCTGATCTTGAAGTCGGTGACTTCCTTGCGCAGCGGCTGGAACACCGTCGAGTTGGCGATTGGCGTGATAGGCACCTGTTGCTTAAGGATTTGTTGGGCCTGTTGATACAGTTTCACCCGCTGCTGTTTGTCCGTGGACACCTTGGCTTGCTGGACGAGTTTGTCGTAGGCCGGGTCGCACCACTTGGCGTAGTTGCTGCCCTTCACGGCCGCGCAGCTGTAGAGCACGCCGAGCCAGTTGTCGGGGTCGCCGTTGTCGCCGGTCCAGCCGTAGATCATCGCGTCGTGTTCGCCGTTCTTGGCGCGCTTGATGTACTCGCCCCATTCATAGCTGACGATGTTGGCCTTGATGCCGACCTTCTCCCAATCCTGCTGGATCATCTGCGCCGACATCCGCGCATTGGGGTTGGAGGCACGCTGCACGGTCATGGCCCACAAATTAATGGTGGTACCGGGTGCAACCCCTGCTTCTTTCAGTAGCGCCCGGGCTTTTGTCGGGTCGTAGGAAGCATCCTTGATGCTCGGGTCGTAAGACCATTGCGCGGGTGGCAAGGCGTTTTGCGCCAGTTGTCCGGCACTCTGGTAGACAGCCTTGATGATCGCCGGTTTGTCGATCGCCATGTCCAGGGCCTGACGCACCTTGAGCTGGTCAAGCGGCGGGTGTGTCACGTTGTAGGCCAGGAAGCCGAGGTTGAATCCGGCCTGCTTGAGCACGCGCAGGTTCGGGTCTTTCTCCATCACCTCGATGTCGGCCGGGCGCGGGTAACCGCTGACCTGGCACTCGCCGGCCTTGAGTTTCTGCAAGCGCACGGCGGCGTCCGGGGTGATCGAGAACACCAGGTTGTCAATTTTCACATCCTCGGGTTTCCAGTACGCCTTGTTGGCGACGTAGCGGATCTGCGAGTCCTTTTGATAGCGCTTGAACACGAACGGGCCGGTGCCGACGGGTTTCTGGTTGATGTCGGCCGCTTTGCCTTCCTTTAGCAATTGCGCGCCGTACTCGGCGGATTGCACCGAAGCGAAACTCATCGCCAGGTTCTAGATGAAGGCGGCGTCGATGTTGTTCAGGCTGAAGCGCACGGTGTGTTCGTCGATTTTGTCGACGCTCTTGATCGTTTTGTTCAGGTCCATGTCGGTGAAGTATGGGGACTCGGCGGGATAGGCCTTGCGGAACGCATTTTCCGGGTCGAGCAGGCGCTGGAAGGTGAACAGTACGTCGTCGGCGTTGAAGTCGCGGGTCGGGGTGAAGTAATCGGTGGTGTGGAATTTCACGCCGTTGCGCAGGTGGAAGGTGTAGGTGAGGCCGTCTTTTGATACGTCCCAGTTTGTCGCCAGGCCGGGTTCGACTTCGGTGCCGCCGCGTTTGAATTGGGTGAGGCGGTTGAAGACGGTTTCGGCGGAGGCGTCGAAGTCGGTGCCGCTGGTGTATTGGCTGGGGTCGAAGCCGGCGGGGCTGGCTTCGGAGCAGTAGACCAGGGTGGTGGCGGCTTGTGCGAATGGGGCGGTTGTTGCGAGGGCTAGGGCGAGCAGGAGTGGTTTGACGGTGGTTCTTTCCATGGAGTCCCCGGGGGTTTGGGTCGCTGTATTTTCCTCAGGGTAGCGTTGTAGACGGGGTGGGCGGAAATATCCGTTTGTGAGGGGGACCCCTCTATCTCGGTATATTCAGGCTGTTTGTCGGATGTGTGCACGTTCAAAATGTAGGAGCCGGCTTGCTGGCGATGGCGGCCTTAAAGCCGACCAATTTCCTTTTGGGTGTACATATCCATTCCTGCGGTAACGGCCGCCTATGGTTTCGCCCTTACGGCGAGTCCCTTTTGGCAAACGCCCCAAAAGGAACCAAAAGGTCTCGCCCCGGCGTCCGGCCCCTCGCTAAGGCTCGGCGTTCCCTCGCTCCGGTCCTGCTCCGTGGGCCCGCCGCCATCGGCCATCCATGGCCGGGGGCGGCTAGCCCGGCATCCATGCCGGGCTGCCCACTGCGCAGAACCTCCACTCGGCCTCCCGAAGGGGCGGGCAGATCAAAATCAAAAGCTGCAGGCGAGCTAACGCTCGGCCTGATGAGTGGTGAAAAGCGGGTGTACGCTGACCTGCTTTTGTAGGAGCCGGCTTGCCGGCGATGGCGGCCTGCCAGACGACCTGATTTCGCGGATGTAATACGCCCTTTGTAGGAGCCGGCTTGCTGGCGATGGCAGCCTGTCAGCCGACCTGATTTCGCGGATGTACCCGAACTTTTGTAGGCGCCGGCTTGCTGCGGGCGGCGTTCCGACGATGGCGTGCGTAGCAGCGCCGCAAAATCCGGAATTTTTCGCCAGCAAGCCGGCTCCTACAGGATCGGGTGGCGTCGATTTTCCGTGGCCATAAAAAAACGGCGATCACTAGGGTGATCGCCGTTTCTGTGTACGGGCTATCGAATCAAGGCATCAATACTTCAATCGACCCATCCGCCGTCATGCTGATCTGGCTGGTGCCGGCTTCAACTTCCGGCGTAACTGGCGCGGCATCCATGCTGGCCGCTTTCATCATCATCGGCCCACGCATGTACGGTTGTGGATAACCGTTGCTGTTCAGGTTGAGGTTGACGATTTTGTAACCCTTGCCGCCCAGCGCGTCGGTGGCCAGTTGTGCTCGGGCCTTGAAGGCGGTCACGGCGTCTTTGAGCAGCGCGTCTTCGCTGGCCTTGCGGGTTGGGGTGGCGATGGCGAAGTCCATGCCGCCCATTTTCAGGTCGGTGAGCAGTTCGCCGGTCAGTTTCGACAGGGCGGCGAAGTCGGAGCTTTCCAGGCGCAGTTCGGCGCGTTCGCGCCAGCCAGTGATTTTCTGGCCCTTGGTGTCGTAGATCGGGTAGCTGTTGCGGCTGCCCTGGCGCAGGGTGATGTCTTTGACTTGCTTGGCCTGGGCCAGCGCTTTGTTCATGGTGGTGCTGACGTCGGCCGCGAGTTTGGCCGGGTCGGTGTTTTGTTCTTCGGTGTAGAGGGTCACGATCATCAGGTCGCGGGCAACTTCCTGACTGACTTCGGCGCGCAGGGAAATCTGGTTGTAATGCAGCTCGTCGGCGGCCAGGGCCAGGGCCGGGAGGCTGGCGAGGGTGCCAACGCTGAGGGCGAGAAGGGCGGCGCTGCGGCGGAAAGTGTGCATGAAAACTCCTTGGACGATGCGCAGGGGTTAGGTCCGAGCCTGCGTGAAACCATCAGACTCTAGCTTTAATGATCCGGTTCGCACAGTTACAACTTCTATACAGATGTGTGGCGGCAAGCGGCATTCTGTAGGAGATGGCTTGCCAGCGATGGGATCAAAAGCGCCACGTCAATGCTGAATGACCGCGTTATCGTTAACGTTCATCGCTGGCAAGCCAGCTCCTACAGGGGATCGTCGCCATCATTCCTGCCATGTGGCCGTTTGCCGCACTTTTGCCTGTCAGCCCCCGTGCTTGGTTATACTCCGTGCGATCTGCCTGGAGCGCTCATCAGGAGAGCTCATGCTCGCCCCCGTTCAAATCACTTCCGCAACTCGTCAGAATCTCTGGCGGCTGACGTTCATCCGCACATTGGTGTTGGCCGCTCAGGCCGGTTCCGTGGGCCTGGCCTACTGGCTCGACTTGCTGCCGCTGCCTTGGTTTCAACTGGCCGCGACCCTCGGTTGCTCTATGTTGCTGTGCGCGTTCACGGCGATTCGGCTGCGTACCTCCTGGCCGGTTACTGAGCTTGAATACGCCGTACAACTGGCCTGCGACCTGTTTATCCACAGCGCCTTGCTGTATTTCTCCGGCGGCTCGACCAACCCCTTCGTCTCTTATTACCTGGTGCCGCTGACCATCGCCGCCGTGACGTTGCCATGGCGTTACTCGGTGATTCTGTCGGGCATCGCCCTGGCGATGTACACCTTGTTGCTGGCGGGTTTCTATCCGCTGCAAACCTTCCCGATTGCCCGGGAAAACCTGCAGGTCTACGGGATGTGGCTGAGCTTCGCCCTCGCCGCGGCGGTCATCACCTTCTTCGCCGCGCGCATGGCCGAAGAGCTGCGGCGGCAGGAAGAGTTACGGGCCATCCGTCGCGAAGAAGGCCTGCGTGATCAGCAATTGCTGGCCGTCGCGACCGAGGCCGCCGGTGCCGCCCATGAACTGGGCACGCCGCTGGCGACCATGAGCGTGTTGCTCAAGGAAATGCGCCGGGACCATCACGATCCGATGTTGCAGGACGACCTCAGCGTGCTGCAGGATCAGGTCAAACTCTGTAAAGAAACCTTGCAGCAACTGGTACGCGCCGCCGAGGCCAATCGCCGCTTGGCGGTGGAGATGCAGGACGTCACTGATTGGCTCGACGAAGCGCTGAACCGCTGGCACTTGATGCGCCCGGAAGCCAGTTACCGCTTCCAGCGCCTGGGCCAAGGCACCGTGCCACGCATGGCGCCGCCGCCGGACCTGACCCAGGCGCTGCTGAATTTGTTGAACAACGCCGCTGACGCATGCCCCGAAGGGCTGCAAGTGACGCTGGACTGGAATGCCGAGAATTTGACCATCAGCATTCGCGACCACGGCGCCGGTGTGCCGCTGGCCATTGCCGAACAGATCGGCAAACCGTTTTTTACCACCAAGGGCAAAGGTTTCGGCCTGGGCCTGTTTTTGAGCAAGGCCAGCGTGACACGCGCCGGCGGCTCAGTGAAACTCTACAGTCATGAGGAAGGCGGTACGCTCACCGAGCTGCGCCTGCCCCGTGTCGCCCGAGGAGACGAACATGAGTGAAGAGATCCAAGTCGAAGGCGAAGAACTGCCGCATTTGCTGCTGGTAGATGACGACGCCACGTTCACCCGCGTGATGGCGCGCGCCATGGCTCGCCGTGGTTTTCGCGTCAGCACCGCCGGCTCCGCCGAAGAAGGCCTGACCATCGCCCAGGCCGATATCCCGGATTACGCCGCGCTGGACCTGAAAATGGACGGCGATTCCGGCCTGGTGTTGCTGCCCAAACTGCTCGAACTCGACCCGGAAATGCGCGTGGTGATCCTCACCGGTTACTCGAGCATTGCCACCGCTGTCGAAGCGATCAAGCGCGGTGCCTGCAACTATCTGTGCAAACCGGCGGATGCCGATGACGTGCTGGCCGCGTTGTTGTCCGAGCACGCTGACCTCGACTCCCTGGTGCCGGAAAACCCGATGTCGGTGGACCGTTTGCAGTGGGAGCACATCCAGCGCGTGTTGACCGAACACGAAGGCAACATCTCCGCCACTGCCCGCGCCCTGGGCATGCACCGCCGTACGCTGCAGCGCAAACTGCAAAAGCGTCCCGTTCGTCGCTGAACCTGCGCTGAACAAATGCCGGCCGCGCCTCGCGACAAACCGAGCCGATCATCTATGATCGGTTCGTGCGTGTTCTTTTCTTTATCGAGCCTTTTCCATGAATCAGAACGCTGAATATTCCGCGGTCAACGATGCCGTGCGCGGGCAGTTTTTTCGCAAAGTCTGGGTGATGATCACGCCTTATTGGCAAAGCGAAGAGAAGGTCAAGGCCTGGACACTACTGATCGCGGTGATCGCGTTGTCGTTGATCAGCGTGGGGCTCTCGGTGTGGTTCAACACCTGGTACAAGGATTTTTACAACGCTCTGCAGAAGAAGGACGAAGCCGCGTTCTGGCAGCTGATTCTGTATTTCTGCGGGATTGCGGCGGTGGCGATCATCGGTGCCGTGTACCGACTCTATCTGACCCAGATGCTGACCATTCGCTGGCGTGCCTGGCTCACGGAAAAGCATTTCGCCCGCTGGCTCGGCAACAAGAATTACTACCAGCTGGAGCAGGGCGGTTACACCGATAACCCGGACCAGCGGATTTCCGAAGACCTCAACAACTTCACCTCCAATACCCTGGAGCTGGGCATCGGTTTGCTGCGCAACATTGTCAGCCTGGTGTCGTTCTCGATCATTCTGTGGGGCGTGTCGGGCAGTATCGAAGTGTTCGGTTTCACCATCCCCGGCTACATGTTCTGGTGTGTGCTGGTGTATGCCGTGATCGGTAGCTGGCTGACGCATCTGATCGGTCGCCGTTTGATCGGCCTGAACAACCAACAACAACGCTTTGAAGCCGACCTGCGTTTCTCCATGGTACGGGTTCGCGAAAATGCCGAGACCATTGCGCTGTACAACGGCGAACCCAATGAGAATCGTCGCTTGAGCCACCGCTTCGGGCTGGTCTGGCACAACTTCTGGGACATCATGAAGGTGTCCAAGCGTCTGACGTTCTTTACCGCAGGTTACCAACAGGCCGCCATCATCTTTCCGTTCATGGTCGCCGCCCCACGTTATTTCGCTGGCAAGATCGAACTCGGTGATCTGATGCAAATCAGTTCGGCGTTCGGCAATGTGCAGGAGAGTTTCAGCTGGTTTATCAGTGCGTACCAGAACCTCGCCTCATGGCGTGCCACTTGTGATCGTCTGCTGAGTTTCCGTCAGGCCATGACCGACAACGAAGAGCGCGCGCCGGCCATCGACGTACAGAATCAGGGTAATGGGCTGAAGATTCACAACCTGGGCCTCGATCTGGCGGACGGTCGGCATCTGCTGACCAATGCCGACATGACCGTGGAGGAGGGCGAGCGCGTGATGCTCAGCGGCCGTTCCGGCAGTGGCAAGTCCACGTTGCTGCGAGCCATGGGGCATTTGTGGCCTGCAGGCCATGGCAGCATTCGTCTGCCGGCGGCGCGCTATTTGTTCCTGCCGCAAAAGCCTTATCTGCCGATTGGCACGCTGCGCGAGGTGTTGAGTTATCCACAGCCTGGCGAAACCTATCCGCAGGAACGCTACGTTCATGTGCTGGAAACCTGTCGTTTGCCGCACCTGGTTTCGCGCCTGGATGAAGCGAATCACTGGCAACGCATGCTTTCGCCGGGTGAACAGCAACGTCTGGCCTTTGCCCGTGCGCTGCTTTATGCGCCGCAATGGCTGTACATGGATGAAGCGACTTCGGCGATGGATGAAGAGGATGAAGCTTCGCTGTATCAGGCGTTGATCGATGAGATTCCGGGGCTCAGCATCGTCAGCGTCGGGCATCGCAGCAGCCTGAAACGCTTCCATCCACGGCATGTGCGCATCGACAACGGCCATCTGGTGGACCAGACCGTAACCGCATAATCACCGCCACCCCTGTAGGAGCGAGCCTGCTCGCGATGGACCTGAGAGCGCCGCGGAGTGCCAGACTTCCAGCGTTATCGTTGGCGACCATCGCGAGCAGGCTCGCTCCTACAAGGGCGGGGTGATCGTACAACCGCGTTGAGCTATGATGCGGTTTCAGCCGAATTTTTCGAGACAGACGTTCACCATGGAAAACCCGATCGACGCACCACGCCTCCCTCGCAAGCGCCGCAGCCTCGCACAGGAATTGGTGACGGTGCTGTCCGAGCAGATCCGCGACGGTCACCTCAAGCGCGGCGACAAATTGCCCACCGAGTCGGCGATCATGGATGCCCATGGCGTCAGCCGCACCGTGGTGCGCGAGGCGATTTCCCGTTTGCAGGCGGCCGGGCAGGTGGAAACCCGCCACGGCATCGGCACCTTCGTGCTCGATACACCGAGCCCGAGCGGTTTCCGTATCGACCCGGCGACGGTGGTGACGCTGCGTGATGTGCTGGCGATTCTGGAGCTGCGTATCAGCCTCGAAGTGGAATCCGCGGGGCTTGCTGCGCAACGCCGCAGCCCTGAACAGTTGGCGTTGATGCGCGCCGCCCTGGACGCCTTGAACGAAAGCGCGGCCCACGCCAGCGATGCCGTGGCCTCGGATTTCCAGTTCCACCTGCAAATCGCGCTGTCGACCGGCAACCGCTACTTCACCGACATCATGACCCACCTGGGCACCAGCATTATTCCGCGTACGCGCCTGAACTCGGCACGCCTGGCCCATGACGACCAGCAGCACTACATGAGTCGCCTGAGCCGTGAGCACGAAGAGATTTACGATGCGATCGCACGCCAGGATTCCGATGCGGCGCGGGCGGCGATGCGCTTGCATCTGACGAACAGCCGCGAGCGGTTGCGTCATGCGCATGAAGAGGCTGAGGCGCAGCGCTGAAGCATCACGCTTCGACGTAGAGCTTCAGGCGCTCCGAATACGGTTCCAGACTGGATTCATCGGAGAATTTGTAGCGCAAATCGACTTCTGTACCCGAGTACTTCTCCAGTACCACTTTCGGGATGAGCAGCTCGATTCCACTGAGTTTGACCATGTCATCGACGGCGTCATCCCAGACGCCGGTCGGCGCTTTGCAACCCTTCCAGTCGGGCACATCCGGATCGGCTCCGAGGATCGGGTAAACGTCCCAGTTCGCCTCGAACTCATCCGAATCGGGTACAAGAATTTTCAGCGTGTCATTCAGGCTCGACAACTTCACGATCGTCATTTCGGCTTCGTGAAGGGCCAACTGCGGAAGAAGGGGCGGGGCAAGTGTCATGATGGGTTCGCTCTCCGTGCGAGGTGGGTCGTGATTCATTCACGACGGGCTTTGCACAGTACGAGCGTTTTGACGGGGGCGCTGAAAATGATGATGACCAGGCGTTTCAGACAGTGAATGTCGATACGCCCATTTGCATGGGCGTATCGAACGTAACGGGTCTAGCCTTTTGTCAGGATCGAGCGGTCCACTCTCACTCGCAGCTCAGTGCTCGCGGTTTTTGCATCGAACCTCGCGTTGCCTCGCTCATCCACGATGGCCCGGGCGATGGGTACACCCTCGGCCAACAACTCCAGCGGCGCACCCTTCAGCGAATCGCCCGAAGCCAATTCCAGTTTCAGTTTGATAGTCATCATCGATCTCCTTATCAGGCCACGTTGCCAGTCGGGTTGTAGTCCTTGAGCAGCAGGTAAGTGCTCCAGCCCCACCAATCATCGACGGTGGCGGTGTCATTCAGGTTATTGACGTCCTTGCGCCGCAACACCTTGTTGCCCTCGACCTTGAACAGCGGCGAGAAATTGCCCGTCGGGTTCAGTACCGCTTGCAGATCAGGCAGTTTTTTCAATGCCGCGAAACTGCCGGGCGACGGGGCGATGCCGCTGAGGTACGTCGCGAAAATTTCATCCGCCGACACCTGGACCGCTAGATTGACCTGGGCGCGATTGGCGCTGTCGATGGCATCGAAGTAGCGCTTGTCGCCATAAGCGTGCCATTGAGCGCCGTCGCCATTGCGCACATTGAGGCCGAACTTGCTGTCTTCGTCGTGCATGAAGCGGGTAATCAACGAGCCCAGATCACTCGGCGTGACCACCGCTGCCAACTGTTTGCGCGGCACCCGCAGGTGGCCGGCGGAAAACAGGTCGGTCAGGTAGTGATCGGCGAAAGCGTTCATCGCGTAAGCCAGTTCCAGCGACGCGTCATCGCCACTGTTGTGGGCGACCACCGCTTGTTGCAATGCCGCCGTATGCCCGGCGATGTAGGCCAGCAGTGCCCACTCGGCGAAGTGGTCAGCGTTGTTGGCGGCCAGTTTCAGGTAGCGGCCCAATGGATACAGGGCCGAGACGAAACTGCCGCCGCCGGTGATCTTGTTCCACTCTTCCGACAACGTATCACCCAGTGCGTCATACGCCTCGTGGGGCTGTTTGCCGTCCTTTATCGCCTGTTTAACCGCGGCGATTTCCTTCTGCATGACGCCGAGGATCAGCTTCGCTTCGGCATTTGACGCCGGCAGCACCGCCAGGGAATTGAAGGCCTCGGTAAAGCGCTGGATCCGGTCGGCGGCGGTTGCGCCTTCGCTGACCGGTTTGTCCGGGATTCCATAGAAATCACCGCCCAGTGCAACAACCTGCCCATACGTCAGGGCCAGGCCGTTAGGCAAATGCAACTCGACCTGCGAGGCCGTTATCGCCGGTGCATCCTTGGCGAAACGCAGCAGCGTGTTGTCGCCGATGGCGGTGTGTTCGCCACCCTCGAACCTCAGCTGTGGCTTGCCTTTCAAGGCGTTGCCGGATGCAGGGGCGGATGGCTGGTGGGTGTCGGTCCGGTGCTCGTCGAGGCGCAGGACCAGATGGTCATTGCCCGTAATGGCGATGCCGTTTTCGGTGAACAGATCATCCAGCCCGGCAATGACCTGTTTTGGTTTTTCCTGAGTTTTTGTGTGTAGACCTGACATTTCTATCTCCTTGATATGTCGTCGGTATGTTTCAAATAACTGTATATATATACAGTTATTCGGAGCATAGAGGAGATATTTCCTACGTCAAGAAAATACTTTTCCGACGCATAAATTTTGGGTGCGGCGATGAAATGCAGTTGACGGTTGTTTTTTAAGTTGTACGATGACCTACAACTTCGGCGCAGGCTGAACGGTTTTCTCACACACACAAACAAACGTTGCTACCCAGGGTGTTCGAATAATGAATCCACAAGAACTGAAGTCCATCCTCTCTTCCGGTCTGTTGTCTTTCCCGGTTACCGATTTCAATGCTCAGGGCGACTTCAATCGCGCGGGCTACATCAAGCGTCTCGAATGGCTGGCCCCATACGGCGCCTCGGCTCTGTTCGCCGCAGGCGGCACCGGTGAGTTCTTCTCCCTGGCGGCCAGCGAATATTCGGAAATCATCAAGACTGCCGTCGACACCTGCGAAACCAGCGTGCCGATTCTGGCCGGCGTTGGCGGTTCGACCCGTCAAGCCATCGAATACGCACAGGAAGCCGAGCGTCTGGGCGCCAAAGGCCTGTTGCTGCTGCCGCACTACCTGACCGAAGCCAGCCAGGACGGCGTTGCCGCCCACGTTGAAGCCGTGTGCAAATCGGTGAAGATCGGCGTGGTGGTTTACAACCGCAACGTCTGCCGCCTGACCGCGCCGCTGCTGGAACGCCTGGCCGAGCGCTGCCCGAACCTGATCGGCTACAAGGATGGCCTGGGCGATATCGAGTTGATGGTGTCGATCCGTCGTCGCCTCGGCGATCGCTTCAGCTACCTGGGTGGTTTGCCGACCGCCGAAGTCTACGCCGCTGCCTACAAGGCCTTGGGCGTACCGGTTTACTCCTCGGCGGTGTTCAACTTCATCCCGAAAACCGCGATGGATTTCTACCACGCCATCGCTCGCGAAGATCACGCCACCGTCGGCAAGATCATCGACGACTTCTTCCTGCCGTACCTGGACATCCGTAACCGCAAATCCGGTTATGCGGTGAGCATCGTCAAGGCGGGTGCGAAAATTGCCGGCTATGACGCAGGTCCTGTGCGTGCGCCGCTGACCGATCTGACCGGCGAAGAGTACGAAATGCTCGCCGCGCTGATCGACAAGCAAGGTGCGCAGTAACACACCCGATTAAACAAGGCCGCTGAGCAATCAGCGGCCTTTTGCGTGAGGAGATTGTTGTGGCTGATACAAAGCGTTTTGATAACTACATCAACGGTGAATGGGTTGCCGGCAGTGAATACTGCGCCAACATCAACCCGTCCGAACTGACCGACACCATCGGTGAATACGCCAAGGCTGATCTGGCCCAGGTCCACGCCGCCATCGACGCCGCTCGCGCTGCGTTCCCGGCCTGGTCGACCTCGGGCATTCAAGCCCGCCACGACTCGCTGGATAAAGTCGGTACTGAAATCCTCGCTCGCCGCGAAGAACTCGGCACCTTGCTGGCTCGGGAAGAGGGCAAGACCCTGCCTGAAGCCATCGGCGAAGTGACCCGCGCCGGTAACATCTTCAAGTTCTTCGCCGGTGAAACCCTGCGTCTGTCCGGCGACTATTTGCCGTCGGTGCGTCCGGGCGTCAATGTCGAAGTCACTCGCGAAGCCTTGGGCGTGGTTGGCCTGATCACTCCGTGGAACTTCCCGATCGCCATCCCGGCGTGGAAAATCGCTCCGGCCCTGGCCTACGGCAACTGCGTCGTGCTGAAACCGGCGGATCTGGTGCCGGGTTGCGCCTGGGCGCTGGCTGAAATCATCTCCCGCGCAGGCTTCCCGGCCGGCGTGTTCAACCTGGTGATGGGCAGCGGTCGCGTGGTTGGCGATGCAATGGTTCAGAGCCCGAAAGTCGATGGCATCAGCTTCACCGGTTCCGTCGGTGTCGGTCGTCAGATCGCCGTCAGCTGCGTGTCGCGCCAGGCCAAGGTTCAGCTGGAAATGGGTGGCAAGAACCCGCAGATCATTCTCGACGACGCCGACCTCAAGCAAGCGGTCGAACTGTCGATACAGAGCGCGTTCTACTCCACCGGCCAGCGTTGCACCGCTTCCAGCCGCTTCATCGTCACTGCCGGCATCCACGACAAGTTCGTTGAAGCGATGGCCGAGCGCATGAAGTCGATCAAGGTTGGCCACGCGCTGAAAACCGGCACCGACATCGGTCCGGTGGTCTCGCAAGCTCAGCTTGAACAGGACATGAAGTACATCGACATCGGCCAGTCCGAAGGTGCACGTCTGGTCAGCGGCGGCGGTCTGGTGACCTGCGACACCGAAGGCTACTACCTCGCGCCTACGCTGTTTGCCGACAGCGAAGCTGCGATGCGCATCAGCCGCGAAGAGATCTTCGGCCCGGTGGCCAACATCGTTCGCGTGGCGGATTACGACGCTGCACTGGCCATGGCCAACGACACCGAATTCGGTCTGTCGGCGGGCATCGCCACCACGTCGCTGAAGTACGCCAACCACTTCAAACGCCACTCCCAGGCCGGGATGGTGATGGTCAACCTGCCGACGGCGGGCGTGGATTACCACGTTCCATTCGGTGGGCGTAAAGGTTCATCCTATGGTTCCCGCGAGCAAGGTCGCTACGCGCAAGAGTTCTACACCGTGGTGAAAACCAGCTACATCGGCTCTTAACAGGAACCACCGCGGTATTGGCAACGATACCGCACCCCCTGTAGGAGCGAGCCTGCTCGCGATGGTCTCGAGGTCGCGAAGTTCAGCCTGATGCCCAGCGTCATCGTTGACGACCATCGCGAGCAGGCTCGCTCCTACAAGGGACACAAAACGATCCACCCCGCATAAAAATAATCAGTGGGAGTACATCTACATGCAAGCGACCAAGCCGACCCACGTCCGCTATTTGATTTTGCTCATGCTTTTTCTGGTGACCACGATCAACTACGCCGACCGGGCAACCATCGCAATCGCGGGCTCCAGCCTGCAAAAAGACCTCGGCATCGACGCGGTCACCCTCGGTTACATCTTCTCCGCATTCGGTTGGGCCTACGTGGCCGGGCAAATTCCCGGTGGCTGGCTGCTGGACCGTTTCGGCTCGAAAAAAATCTATGCGCTGAGCATTTTCACCTGGTCATTGTTCACCGTGCTGCAGGGCTATGTCGGCGAGTTCGGCATGTCCACGGCAGTGGTTGCGCTGTTCATGCTGCGCTTCCTGGTGGGCCTGGCCGAAGCGCCATCCTTCCCCGGTAACGCACGCATCGTGGCCGCCTGGTTCCCGACCGCTGAACGCGGCACCGCCTCGGCGATCTTCAACTCGGCGCAATACTTTGCCACCGTGTTGTTCGCGCCGCTGATGGGCTGGATCGTCTACAGCTTCGGCTGGCAGCACGTGTTCATCGTGATGGGCGTGATCGGCATCATCTTCTCGGGCATCTGGTTGAAGGTGATCTACAGCCCGCGCCAGCACCCGATGATCAACGACGCCGAGTTCAAGCACATCGCCGACAACGGCGGCATGGTCGATATGGACCAGGACAAAGGCAAAGGCAAAAAAAGCGACGGTCCGAAGTGGGACTACATCCGCCAGTTGCTGACCAACCGCATGATGCTCGGCGTGTATCTGGGCCAATACTGCATCAACGGCATCACCTACTTCTTCCTGACCTGGTTCCCGGTGTACCTGGTGCAAGAACGCGGCATGACCATCCTCAAGGCTGGTTTCATCGCCTCGTTGCCGGCGATCTGCGGTTTCATCGGTGGTGTGCTCGGCGGCGTGATTTCCGACTACCTGCTGCGCAAGGGCCATTCCCTGACCTTCGCCCGCAAGGCGCCGATCATCGCGGGCTTGCTGGTTTCCAGCAGCATCGTGGCTTGCAACTATGTCGATGTTGAATGGATGGTCGTGGGCTTCATGGCCTTGGCTTTCTTCGGCAAAGGCGTGGGTGCGCTGGGTTGGGCAGTCGTGTCCGATACCTCGCCAAAACAGATTGCCGGTCTCAGCGGTGGCCTGTTCAACACCTT
This sequence comes from Pseudomonas sp. BF-RE-25, assembly GCF_019956105.1. Classification (NCBI taxonomy): domain Bacteria; kingdom Pseudomonadati; phylum Pseudomonadota; class Gammaproteobacteria; order Pseudomonadales; family Pseudomonadaceae; genus Pseudomonas; species Pseudomonas sp. BF-RE-25. The sequence goes on along the minus strand of NZ_JAHBDB010000003.1, from coordinate 88,261 downwards.
CGGCAACATCGCGTCGATTACCACGCCGATCGTCATCGGCTACATCATCAGCTCCACTGGCTCGTTCAAATGGGCGCTGGTGTTTGTCGGTTGCAACGCACTGGTTGCAGTGTTCAGCTACCTGGTGATCGTTGGCCCGATCAAACGTGTGGTGCTCAAAGAGCCACCGGTCAGCGGCCCTGAAACAAACAACAAATTGTCACAAGCGCATTCCTGAGGAGCGGCGTCATGCAGTTGATTGAACATTCCGACTCGCCGCGCTACATCCGCCTGCACGAGCGAGACAACGTCGTGATCGTGGTCAACGATCAGGGCGTGCCGGCGGGCACCGAGTTTTCCGATGGCCTGGTCACCGTGGACTTCGTGCCGCAGAGCCACAAGGTCACCCTCGAGGACATTCCCGAGGGCGGCCAGGTGATTCGTTACGGCCAGACCATTGGCTACGCGTTGCAGCCAATTCCGCGCGGCAGTTGGGTCAAGGAAGATCAACTGCGCATGCCCACCGCACCACCGCTGGACAGCTTGCCGCTGTCCACCGAAGTGCCGGCGGCGCAGGCACCGCTGGAAGGCTTTACGTTCGAGGGGTATCGCAACGCCGACGGCACCGTCGGCACGCGCAACATTCTCGGGATTACCACCACGGTGCAGTGTGTCACCGGCGTTCTGGATCATGCGGTCAAGCGCATCAAGGACGAGTTGCTGCCCAAGTATCCGAACGTCGATGACGTGGTCGCGTTGACTCACAGCTATGGCTGCGGCGTGGCAATCACCGCGACGGATGCATACATCCCGATCCGCACCGTGCGTAACCTGGCGCGCAACCCGAACCTGGGCGGCGAAGCGCTGGTGATCAGTCTGGGCTGCGAGAAATTGCAGGCCGGGCAGGTGATGCACGAGAACGACAGCTCGGTGGATCTGAGCGATCCGTGGCTGTATCGCTTGCAGGATTCGAGTCACGGTTTCACCGAAATGATCGAGCAGATCATGGCCCTGGCCGAGACCCGATTGAAGAAGCTCGATCAACGTCGCCGGGAAACCGTGCCGGCGTCCGAGCTGATTCTCGGCATGCAGTGTGGTGGCAGCGATGCGTTCTCCGGCATCACCGCCAACCCGGCGCTGGGTTACGCCTCTGACCTGTTGCTGCGCGCCGGTGCGACGGTGATGTTTTCCGAAGTCACCGAAGTGCGCGACGCGATTTACCTGCTGACGTCCCGCGCCGAAACCGAGGAAGTCGCTCAGGAACTGGTGCGGGAAATGGACTGGTACGACCGTTACCTGGCCAAGGGTGAAGCGGATCGCAGCGCCAACACCACGCCGGGCAACAAGAAGGGCGGGTTGTCGAACATTGTCGAGAAATCCCTTGGGTCGATCGTCAAATCCGGCAGCAGCGCGATCAACGGCGTGCTGGGCCCTGGCGAGCGCTTCAAGCGCAAAGGCCTGATTTTCTGCGCGACCCCGGCCAGCGATTTTGTCTGCGGGACGTTGCAACTGGCGGCCGGGATGAACCTGCACGTGTTCACCACCGGGCGTGGCACGCCGTATGGTCTGGCGATGGCGCCGGTGGTGAAGGTATCGACCCGGACCGAACTGGCGCAGCGCTGGCCGGACCTGATCGACATCGATGCCGGGCGGATTGCGACTGGACGCGCGTCGATCGAGGATCTCGGCTGGGAGTTGTTTCACTACTACCTGGACGTGGCCAGCGGGAAGAAGCAGACGTGGTCGGAGCGGCACAAGCTGCATAACGACATTACCCTGTTCAACCCGGCGCCGATCACGTAAGACCGCGTCATCGTTCTTCGCGGGCAAGCCTCGCTCCTACAGGTCCGGTGATCTTCTGTAGGAGCGAGGCTTGCCCGCGAAGGCTTTCCACCAGACGCCAACGCCTCGGGTGGCTTATCATTAGCCCCCTAACGACGCCCACCCAAGGTGACCCCCGGCATGCTGGCTATCTTCCTCGAAACCCTGAACATCACCGCGCCGGTGTTTGCCATGCTGTTTCTGGGCGTGCTGCTCAAGCGCATCAACTGGATCAACGACAATTTCATCCACACAGCGTCGGCTCTGGTGTTCAACGTCACCATGCCGGCGTTGCTGTTTCTGGGCATCCTGCATGCCGACTTGCACGCCGCGCTGCAACCGTCGCTGCTGATCTATTTTTCGATTGCCACGCTGGTCAGCTTCGCCATCGCCTGGGGCTGGGCGATCTGGAAGTGCCCGCGTGAAGACCGCGGGATTTACACCCAGGGTGCGTTTCGCGGCAACAACGGCGTTATCGGCCTCGCGCTGGCAGCGAGCATGTACGGCGATTACGGAATTTCCCTCGGCGCGATTCTCGCGGCACTGGTGATCCTGTTTTACAACACGCTGTCGACCATTGTGCTGGCGGTGTACAGCCCGGTGATCAAGTCCGACCCGTGGAGTATCTGCAAAAGCGTGATGAACAACCCGCTGATCATTAGCGTGTTTGCGGCGGCGCCGTTTGCGTATTTCAATATTGCCTTGCCGGGCTGGCTGGAGAAGTCCGGGCAGTACCTGGCGCAAACCACGTTGCCCTTGGCGTTGATCTGCATCGGCGGCACGCTGTCGCTGGCGGCGATGCGCAAAAGCGGCAACATGGCGCTCAGCTCCAGCCTGGTGAAGATGATCGGCCTGCCGGTGCTGGCGACGCTGGGCGCATGGCTCTGGGGGTTTCGCGGGGCGGAGTTGGGGATTCTGTTCCTGTACTTCGGCAGCCCGACTGCGGCGGCCAGTTTTGTCATGGCGCGTCAGGCCGATGGCAATCATGAACTGGCGGCGGCGATCATTGTGATCACCACGCTGATGGCGGCGGTGACCACCAACATCGGGATCTTTTTGTTGCAGTGGGGTGGGTGGATCTAGCTTCAGATTCTCTGTGCGCTTTAGATCCATTCGCGGGCAAGCCTCGCTCCTACAGGTTCGGTGATCTTCTGTAGGAGCGAGGCTTGCCCGCGAAAGCGGCGGACCTGCTTACTCCGACTTCTGGTAGGTATCGATCACTTCCTGCGCCGCCCGAAACGCATCGATCGCCGCCGGCACACCGGCATACACCGCGCAATGCAGCAGTGCCTCGCGAATCTCTTCCACGGTGCAGCCATTGTTCAGCGCGCCGCGCACGTGGCCTTTCAATTCCTGCGGGCACTTCAACGCGGTCAGCGCGGCGAGGGTGATCAGGCTGCGGGTTTTCAGCGGCAACCCTTCGCGACTCCACACACTGCCCCAGGCGTGTTCATTGACGAAATCCTGCAACGGCTGGGTGAACTCGGTGGCATTGCCCAATGCGCGATCGACGAAAGCGTCGCCCATCACTTGGCGGCGGACTTCAACGCCGGTTTTTTTATTGTCGGTCATGGCAATTCCTTCTTGTGGTGTTGGCGACGCCAGGCGCGCAGCGACGTGAACAGCAAAAACGCCAACAGCGCCGGCAGGACGAAAAACAACATCAGGTGTTCAAGCTTGCCGGCCAGCGGCATGCCGGTGGTGAACGACACCACGTGCAGACCGTAAGCCAGGTACAAACCCAAAAACAGCAGACCTTCGGCGCGGGTCACCCGGTAGCCGGAATAGAACACCGGCAGGCACAGCGCCGCGACGCCGAGCATCACCGGCAAGTCGAAATCCAGCGCGTTGGGCGAGACCGACAGCGGCGACGGCGCGATCAGTGCGGTAACGCCCAGCACGCCCAACAGGTTGAACAGGTTGCTGCCGATCACGTTGCCTACGGCGATGTCGCGCTGACCACGCAATGCCGCGATCAACGAGGTCGCCAGTTCCGGCAACGAAGTGCTGACGGCGACGATGGTCAGGCCGATGATCCGTTCCGACAGCCCCAGATCCGTGGCGACCGACACCGCGGCGCCCAGCAGCAAATGCCCGGCGTAGATCAGCATCGCCAGGCCCGCGACGATCATCAGCAGGCTGCTGAACCACGGAACTTCAGGGCCTTCATGCGGGCTCGTTTGTGGACGCGCCGAATGCCGCGACTGGCGCAGCAACAGGCCCAGATACACCATCAGCGCCGTCAATAGCAGGACGCCGTCGACCCGGGTCAGTTCTTCATTCCATGCCAGAACGAACACCAGCAGGCTGGCGCCGATCATCAATGGAATATCCAGGCGCACCAGTTGTCGCGAGACCCGCAGCGGGATGATCAGCGCCGAAAGCCCGAGGGTGACGAGGATGTTGAAGATGCTGCTGCCGATCACGCTGCCGACGGCGATGTCGGCGTTCTGCGCCAGCGTGGCTTGCAGGCTGACGGCCATCTGCGGTGCGCTGCTGCCGAGGGCGACGATGGTCAGGCCGATGATCAACGGTCGAACGTGCAGTCGCGCGGCCACGCGCACGGCGGCGCGCACCATCAGTTCGGCACCGGCGATCAGTAGAACCAGGCCGCTGAGCAGTTCAATCACGCTGAGCAGGGGTAAGTCGGCAAGTCCGAAAATGGTCGGGGCTCCGTGAGTCAGTCGAGGGCTTGCACGCGAACCCGTGCGGTGCCGCTTTTGATCATGCCCAGTTGCTCGGCGGCCTCATGGGACAAGTCGATCAGGCGCCCGCGAGTGTGCGGCCCGCGATCATTGATGCGGACCACGCAGGATTTGTCGTTTTTCAGATTGGTGACCTTCACCCGCGTACCAAAGGGTAGTTGGCGGTGGGCAGCGGTCATGGAATTTTTGTCGAAACGTTCACCGCTGGCGGTGCGTTTGCCCTGGTGTTTGGCGCCGTAGTAGGACGCCACGCCTGTCTGGTCGTAACCGTGAGGATCGACGGCATCGGTGCTGGCGCAACCGGCCAGTAAAGACAACAGGGCGCAGGCCCCCAGTAGACGTTTCATTGTAAAGCTCCCACAAACAACTGTAGGAGCGAGCCTGCTCGCGATGGTGTGTCAGCTACATCAATGTCGACTGACACACCATCGCGAGCAAGCTTGCTCCTACAAGGATTTGAGCCAGGCGTAACATCTGGCTCCATGCTCATCAGCCTTCGAGTTTGCTTTTCAGCAGTTCGTTGACCTGTTGCGGGTTGGCCTTGCCTTTGGAGGCTTTCATGGCCTGGCCGACGAAGAAGCCGAACATCTTGCCGCGTTTGGCTTCGTCTGCCGCGCGGTATTGTTCGACCTGCTCGGCGTTGGCCGCGAGCATTTCGTCCAGCACCGCCGAGATCGCGCCGGTGTCGGTCACTTGCTTCAAGCCGCGCTTGTCGATGATCTCGTCCGCGCTGCCTTCGCCATTGGCCATCGCTTCAAACACCACTTTGGCGATCTTGCCGGAGATGGTGTTGTCCTTGATGCGCAGCAGCATGCCGCCCAGTTGCTCGGCCGAAACCGGTGACTGATCAATGTCCAGGCCTTGTTTGTTCAACAGGCTGCCCAGTTCAACCATGACCCAGTTGGCCGCCAGTTTGGCGTCGCCGCCAATGCTCGCGACTTTCTCGAAGTAATCGGCTTGCTCGCGGCTGGTGGCCAGGACGCTGGCGTCGTAGACCGACAGACCGAACTGCTCCTGGAAGCGCTCGCGTTTCTGCGGTGGCAATTCCGGCAGGGTGGCGCGCACGTCGTCGAGGAACGAGTTTTCGATGACCACCGGCAGCAGGTCCGGATCGGGGAAGTAACGGTAGTCGTTGGCTTCCTCTTTGCTGCGCATCGGACGGGTTTCGTCCTTGTTCGGGTCGTACAGGCGAGTCTGCTGGATCACCTTGCCGCCGTCTTCGATCAGTTCGATCTGACGCTGCACTTCGGTGTTGATCGCCTTCTCGATGAAGCGGAACGAGTTGACGTTCTTGATCTCGCAACGCGTGCCGAACTCGGCCTGGCCTTTCGGACGGATCGACACGTTGCAGTCGCAACGCAGCGAACCTTCGGCCATGTTGCCGTCGCAGATGCCCAGGTAGCGTACCAGCGCGTGGACAGCCTTGACGTAAGCCACGGCTTCCTTGGCGCTGCGCATGTCCGGCTCGGAAACGATTTCCAGCAGCGGCGTGCCGGCGCGGTTCAGGTCGATGCCGGTGGCACCGTTGAACTCTTCGTGCAGGCTTTTACCGGCGTCTTCTTCCAGGTGCGCGCGGGTGATGCCAACGCGTTTGACCGTACCGTCTTCAAGGGCGATGTCCAGGTGGCCCTTGCCGACAATCGGCAATTCCATCTGGCTGATCTGGTAGCCCTTGGGCAGGTCCGGATAGAAATAGTTTTTGCGGGCGAACACGTTGTGCTGGCCGATCTCGGCATCGATAGCGAGGCCGAACATCACGGCCATGCGCACCGCTTCCTGGTTCAGCACTGGCAAGACGCCAGGCATGCCGAGGTCAACCAGGCTGGCCTGGGTGTTCGGCTCGGAACCGAAAGTGGTGGAGCTACCGGAAAAGATTTTCGACCGGGTGGTGAGCTGGGTATGAATCTCCAGCCCGATCACGACTTCCCATTGCATGTGTTTCTCCTCAGAAGCCGGTTGGGGTGCGGGTGTGCCAGTCAGTGTTCAACTGATACTGATGGGCAACGTTCAACAGGCGACCTTCCTGGAAATACGGGGCGAGCAGTTGCACGCCGACCGGCAGGCCATCGACGAAACCGGCGGGCATGGACAAGCCCGGCAGGCCGGCGAGGTTGGCGGTGATGGTGTAGACGTCTTCCAGATAGGCAGCGACCGGGTCGCTGCTCTTGGCGCCAAGCTTCCAGGCCGGGTTCGGCGTGGTTGGGCCGAGGATGATGTCGACTTCATTGAAAGCCGCCATGAAGTCGTTCTTCACCAGGCGACGAATCTTCTGCGCCTTCAGGTAGTAGGCGTCGTAGTAACCGGCCGACAGCGCGTAGGCGCCGACCATGATCCGGCGCTGCACTTCTGCACCGAAACCTTCGCCACGGGAACGCTTGTACAGGTCTTCCAGGTTTTTCGGGTCTTCGCAGCGATAGCCGAAACGCACGCCGTCGAAACGCGACAGGTTGGAAGACGCTTCTGCCGGGGCGATCACGTAGTACGCAGGAATCGCGTGCTGCATGTTCGGCAGGCTGATTTCCTTGATCACGGCACCGAGCTTTTCCAGCTCCTTGATGCTGTTCTGGATCAGCTCGGCGATACGCGGGTCGAGACCGGCGCTGAAGTATTCCTTCGGCACACCGATGCGCAGGCCTTTCAGCGAATCGTTGAGGCTGGCGCTGTAATCCGGCACGGGCTCGTCGATGCTGGTGGAGTCATTGCTGTCGAAACCGGCCATGCCTTGCAGCAGGATCGCGCAGTCTTCGGCGGTGCGCGCCAGCGGGCCGCCCTGATCGAGGCTGGATGCGTAAGCGATCATGCCCCAGCGCGAAACGCGACCGTAGGTCGGTTTCAGGCCGGTGAGGTTGGTGAACGCAGCCGGCTGGCGAATCGAGCCGCCGGTGTCGGTGGCGGTCGCGGCTGGCAACAGGCGAGCGGCAACGGCCGCCGCCGAACCACCGGACGAACCGCCCGGCACGTGTTCCAGGTTCCACGGGTTTTTCACCGCGCCGTAGTAGCTCGACTCGTTGGCCGAACCCATGGCGAATTCGTCCATGTTGGTCTTGCCCAGGGTCACCGCGCCGGCGGCTGCCAGTTTGGCGACGACGGTGGCGTCGTACGGTGCCTTGAAGTTGTCGAGCATCTTCGAGCCGCAGCTGGTGCGCACGCCCTGGGTGCAGAACAGGTCTTTATGGGCGATCGGCGCGCCGAGCAGGGCGCCGCTCTCACCATTGGCACGGCGTGCGTCAGCGGCTTTCGCCTGCTGGAGCGCCAGGTCTTCGGTGAGGCTGATGAAACTGTTGAGCTGTGGATCGAGCTGGGCGATGCGCGCCAGCAGGACTTTGGTCAGCTCTTCGGAAGAAAACTTTTTATCGGCGAGTCCGCGGGCGATCTCGGCCAGAGTCAATTGATGCATTGCAGGCTCTTTCCCTTTAGTCGATGACTTTCGGAACCAGGTACAGGCCGTTTTCGACCGCTGGTGCGATGGACTGATAGGCCTCGCGATGATTGGTCTCGGTCACGACGTCTGCACGCAGGCGCTGGCTGGCTTCCAGTGGGTGGGCGAGCGGCTCGATACCGTCGGTATTGACCGCCTGCATTTCGTCGACCAGTCCCAGAATGCTGTTCAGGGCCGAAGTGATGTGTGGAAGATCGGCATCATTGAGGCCCAGACAGGCCAGATGAGCGATTTTTTCCACGTCGGAGCGTTCAAGCGTCATGGGATTCTCCAGTGGAAGGAAAACAGAACGGATGCTATCCGTGTGTTAGATTGTCGGAACACTACCGCATTTCTACGGTCATAAGGCCGCGATTGTGGGGGTTGGTGCACAGAAAAGCGGCCAATTTAACATATTGGCGCCTTGCCCAAAATCCCTGTCGTTGTTAGAGTTTGCCGCACTTTTTTACCCACGCGTTGCCTAGGGTCCCTTTCCCATGTTCAAGAAACTGCGTGGCATGTTTTCCAGCGATCTTTCCATTGACCTGGGCACTGCCAACACCCTTATTTACGTGCGCGAGCGCGGAATCGTCCTGAATGAGCCATCGGTTGTGGCTATTCGGACACACGGTAACCAGAAAAGTGTCGTTGCTGTCGGCACCGAGGCCAAGCGCATGCTCGGCCGTACGCCGGGCAACATTGCCGCCATTCGTCCGATGAAGGATGGCGTCATTGCCGACTTCAGCGTCTGCGAAAAGATGCTGCAATACTTTATCAACAAGGTTCACGAAAACAGCTTCCTGCAGCCTAGCCCTCGTGTGCTGATCTGCGTTCCGTGCAAATCCACTCAGGTTGAGCGTCGTGCCATCCGTGAATCGGCCCTTGGTGCCGGCGCACGTGAAGTGTTCCTGATCGAAGAGCCGATGGCGGCTGCGATCGGTGCCGGCCTGCCGGTTGAAGAAGCACGCGGTTCGATGGTGGTCGATATCGGTGGTGGTACCACTGAAATCGCACTGATCTCCCTGAACGGTGTGGTTTACGCCGAATCCGTACGGGTTGGCGGCGACCGCTTCGACGAAGCGATCATCACCTACGTGCGTCGCAACTACGGCAGCCTGATCGGCGAATCCACCGCCGAGCGCATCAAACAGGAAATCGGTACTGCCTACCCGGGCGGCGAAGTTCGCGAAGTCGACGTTCGCGGCCGTAACCTGGCCGAAGGCGTTCCACGTGCCTTCACCCTGAACTCCAATGAAGTGCTGGAAGCTCTGCAAGAGTCCCTGGCCACTATCGTTCAGGCTGTTAAAAGCGCACTGGAGCAATCGCCTCCGGAGCTGGCTTCCGATATCGCCGAGCGTGGCCTGGTACTGACCGGTGGTGGCGCCTTGCTGCGTGACCTCGACAAGTTGCTGGCCCAGGAAACCGGTCTGCCGGTGATCGTTGCCGAAGACCCGCTGACCTGCGTTGCTCGCGGCGGTGGCCGCGCATTGGAAATGATGGATAAACACACCATGGATCTGCTGTCGAGCGAGTGATCGCCCGATGCAACTATGCTGTTGAGCGCGCAGGCGGCACTTTGCAGTGCTGCCTGTTTGCGTTTACCTTCTGTCAGTCTGTATCCAGGCCGGTCTGCCGTATGAATAAAGAAAACATTTGCCTGGGAGGAGCGGCTTATTAAACCGCTTTTCACCAAAGGGCCTTCACTGGGCGTGCGCTTGTTGGTGCTGGTCGTGCTATCGGTCGCGCTGATGGTGGTCGATGCCCGCTTCACACTGCTCAAGCCAGTGCGTAGCCAGATGTCGCTGGTGCTGATGCAGTCTTACTGGATCACCGACCTGCCGCAGCGGCTATGGCAAGGTGTGGCCAGCCAGTTTGGCAGCCGTACCGAGCTGGTCGCCGAAAACGAAAAACTCAAGACCGAAAACCTGCTGCTGCAGGGTCGCATGCAAAAGCTTGCCGCCCTCACCGAGCAGAACGTTCGGCTGCGCGAGTTGCTCAATTCCTCCGCGCTGGTCAACGAGAAGGTCGAAGTGGCCGAGTTGATCGGCATGGACCCCAACCCCTTCACCCATCGCATCATCATCAATAAAGGTGAGCGCGACGGTGTGGTCCTCGGTCAGCCGGTGCTCGATGCCCGTGGCCTGATGGGCCAGGTGGTCGAGTTGATGCCGTACACCTCCCGTGTGCTGTTGCTCACCGACACCACCCACAGCATCCCGGTGCAAGTGAACCGTAACGGTCTGCGAGCGATTGCCAGCGGCACCGGCAACCCGGAGCGTCTGGAACTGCGTCACGTGGCCGACACGGCGGACATCAAGGAAGGTGACTTGCTGGTCAGCTCCGGTCTCGGCCAGCGATTCCCGGCGGGGTACCCGGTTGCGACGGTCAAGGAAGTGATTCACGATTCCGGCCAGCCATTTGCCATTGTTCGCGCCGTGCCGACCGCTGCCTTGAACCGTAGCCGTTACCTGTTGCTGGTGTTCAGCGATACGCGTACACCGGAAGAGCGTGCAAACGACGCCGCTCAGGCTCAGGAAAACCTCGATGCGCAAGGCGGCGGGCCAATCATTCCCGCCACCGTGCCGAAACCTGCTGCGGTGATTGCACCTGCTGCTGCCGCCGCCGTTCCAGCGACTGCACCTGCTGCGACCCCGGCCAAGCCTGCTGCCACAACCCCGGTCAAACCCGCTGCCGCACACCCTGCCGCCGCCAAGCCGCCCGCGACTGCGCCCGCCGCCAAACCACCGGCGACACAACCCGCTGTCGTGAAGCCCGCTGCCAAACCGCCTGTCTCTGCACCGGCTACCACTGGGGGAAGAGAATAATGGTCGGTGCTACCGCCTCCCGAAATGGCTGGATGATCTGGCTGACGTTCGCCATCGGCATGTTGCTCAGCGTTTCGCCGCTGCCGCAATTCATGGAAATCCTTCGCCCGCTATGGCTCGCCTTGTTGCTGGCGTTCTGGGCATTGGCCTTGCCGCACAAAGTCGGCATGGTCACCGCGTGGTGCCTGGGCCTGGCCGAAGATGTGCTTTACGGCACACTGCTGGGCCAGAACGCACTGATCCTGACGCTCATCACGTTCCTGGTGCTGTCGCTGCAACAGCGGCTGCGGATGTTCCCGATGTGGCAACAGAGCCTGGTGATCCTGGTGATCTTCGGCCTCGCGCAGCTTGTTCAGCTGTGGCTCAGCGCCCTGACCGGCAATCGTCAGCCAACGCTGGCGCTGGTCTTGCCGGCACTGGTCAGCGCGTTGCTCTGGCCGTGGATCAGCTTCGGTTTGCGCGGTCTGCGTCGACGTTACAAAATTAACTGATTCGGTCAGGCATTTGCCCACACCACGACAAGGGAGATGTCTTGATGAAACAGCTATTCCTCGCCTCAGGCTCGCCGCGTCGGCGTGAACTGCTAACGCAGATCGGCGTGCCGTTCTCCGCCATCAGCGCGGACATCGATGAAACCCCTTTGAACCATGAATCGCCGTCGGCCTATGTCGAGCGCCTTGCGCGCGGCAAGGCTGAAGCCGGGCGTGGCGCAGTCGTGTCCGACGCAGCATTCTGCGTGCTGGGCGCTGATACCGCCGTAGTGCTCAACGGCAAAATTCTCGGCAAACCGGTGGACGAAGCCGACGCGTGCGCCATGCTTATGATGTTGGCAGGACAAGAACATGAAGTGCTGACCGCCATTGCCGTGCTTGACGGTGAGCGTTGCGAGTCTCGTGTTGTGCGCAGCCTGGTGCGTTTTCGCCCTATCGATCTCAATGAAGCGGCGGCCTACTGGGCCAGCGGTGAACCGCGGGACAAGGCGGGTGGCTATGGCATTCAAGGACTGGGCGCGGTGTTTGTCGCCGGGCTCAATGGCAGCTACTCGGCGGTGGTCGGACTGCCGCTGTGCGAAACCGCTGAGCTGCTTGGCCATTTCGGCATACCCTGTTGGCAAACCCTTAACGCGCGCTGAGCGTCGTACTGACAAGATGCGGCCATTATCGTGAACATGCCTGAACGAGACCCTGCCATGAGTGAAGAGATCCTGATCAACATCACGCCGATGGAATCGCGCGTGGCGGTGGTTGAAAACGGTGTCCTGCAAGAGGTCCACGTCGAACGCACGCAAAAACGCGGTATCGTCGGCAACATCTATAAAGGCAAGGTCGTGCGGGTGTTGCCGGGCATGCAGGCGGCGTTCGTCGACATCGGTCTGGACCGCGCTGCGTTCATTCATGCCTCGGAAATTTCCCTGCGCGAAGGCCCTGCGGTCGAAAGCATCAGCTCCCTGGTCCATGAAGGCCAAAGCCTGGTCGTGCAAGTCACCAAGGACCCGATCGGTTCCAAAGGCGCACGCCTGACCACGCAACTATCAATACCTTCGCGTTATCTGGTGTACATGCCGCGTACCGCGCATGTCGGTATTTCCCTGAAGATCGAAGACGAAGCCGAGCGCGAGCGCCTCAAGCAAGTGGTCACCGATTGCGTGGCCACGGAAGGCATCAAGGAAGCCGGTGGTTTCATTCTGCGTACCGCCGCCGAAGGCGCCGGGGCCGATGAGATCCTCATGGACATCCGCTACCTGCGCAGGCTCTGGGATCAGATCAACGAGCAGATCAAAACCATCAGCGCGCCGAGTGTGATCTACGAAGACCTTGGCCTGGCACTGCGCACCTTGCGCGACCTGGTCAGCCCGAAGATCGAGAAGATCCGCATCGACTCCCGGGAAACCTTCCAGAAAACCACGCAGTTCGTGGCCGAACTGATGCCGGAAATCGCTGATCGCCTGGAGCATTATCCGGGTGAGCGGCCGATCTTCGACCTGTACGGCGTCGAAGACGAAATCCAGAAGGCCCTCGAACGCAAAGTCCCGCTGAAGTCCGGCGGTTACCTGGTGGTGGACCCGGCGGAAGCCATGAGCACCATCGACGTCAACACCGGGGCGTTCGTCGGTCATCGCAACCTTGAAGAAACCATCTTCAAGACCAACCTCGAAGCTGCGACCGCCATTGCTCGCCAGCTGCGCCTGCGCAACCTGGGCGGGATCATCATCATCGACTTCATCGACATGGAAGACGAAGAGCATCAGCGTCAGGTGCTGCGCACGCTGGAGAAACAACTGGAGCGCGACCACGCCAAGACCAACATTATCGGCATCACTGAGTTGGGCCTGGTGCAGATGACCCGCAAGCGCACCCGCGAAAGTCTCGAACAAGTACTGTGCGAGCCGTGCAACAGTTGCCAGGGGCGCGGCAAGCTCAAGACACCGGAAACGGTCTGCTACGAAATTTTCCGCGAAATCCTCCGTGAGGCTCGCGCCTATCAAGCGGAAGGCTATCGTGTATTGGCGAACCAGAAAGTCGTCGACCGCTTGCTCGATGAAGAGTCGGGCAACGTCGCCGAGCTGGAAGGATTTATCGGACGCACCATTCGGTTCCAGGTGGAAACCATGTATTCCCAGGAACAATACGACGTGGTGCTGCTCTGAATCGCTGTGTTTCAACCCGACTAGAACAGCTGGCCTCAGCTTTTTGCAGTAATTTTGCCATGGGAGCCAACTGACATGGACCGTCTGACACGCATTTTGGCCGCACTGACCCGCTGGGGTCTGGGCCTGTGCGCGTTGGCTTTGGTGATGATGGCGCTTTACGTCAGTCTCGGTCGCGAGCTGGCGCCGCTGGTGGCCGAGTACCGGGCCGAAGTCGAAACCAAAGCCGGTGCAGCCCTGGGCATGCCGCTGCATATCGGTGAGCTGGAAGGCAACTGGAGTGGCTTCGCGCCGATTCTGCTGGCTCACGACGTGATGGTCGGCGAGGGCGCCAATGCCCTGCGTCTGGATCAGGTGCGCGCGGTGCCGGACCTCTGGGCCAGCCTGGCGGCCCGCGAAGTGCGCATCGCTCATCTGGAACTCAACGGTCTGAAGATCAGCCTCAAGGAAGGCGAGGACGGTCATTGGGCGCTGGAAGGCTTGCCGGTGCAGCAGGATCAGCCGCTGGATCCGGAACAACTGCTCAATCGCATGCAGATGGTCCAGCAGTTGTCGGTGCTCGACAGCCAAGTGACCTTGCAGCCCCTGGATCACCCGCCGCTGACCTTGACCTACGTTGGCCTGAATCTGAAAACCGGCGTCTCCCGGCAGCGACTCGACGCACGGTTGACCCTGCCCGACGGCCAGCCGGTCGCCATGAGCGTGCGCACCCGCATTCACGCCAGCCAGTGGCAGGACGGTGCAGCGGATGCGTACCTGAGCCTGCCGCAAAGCGACTGGTCGAAATGGCTGCCCGAGCGCGTGACCCGGCAATGGAACTTCTCCGAAATCAAGGCCGGTGGCGAACTCTGGGTCAACTGGGATAAGGGCGCTCTGCAAAGCGCCGCAATCCGCTTGAACGCGCCGCAACTCAAGGGTGCGTACGCCGAGCGCAAGCCGATCCAGATCAACAACCTGGCGCTCAACAGCTATTTCCAGCGCAGTGCAGCAGGCCTTCTGGTGACTGTGGACTCCCTGTCCATGAACCTGGGCGAAACCCGCTGGGAATCGCACCTGCAACTCAAACAGAGCCTGGCCACCGACACGACCGAAGAGCTCTGGCATCTGCAAGCCGACCGCCTCGACCTCACCCCGCTGACTCCGCTGCTGAATGCCTTGGGGCCATTGCCCGAAGGCCTCGCCACCGCCGTCGAGCGGCTCAAGGTGACGGGTGGTTTGCGTAATGTGCTGGTCGACATCCGGCCCAACGCCACCGACGACAGCAAGGTCAGTTTTGCCGCCAACCTCGACCGGGTCGGCTTTGATGCCTATCACGGCGCCCCGGCAGCGCGGAATGTCAGCGGCAGCATCAGCGGTGATCTGGGTCACGGCGAACTGCGCATGGACAGCAAGGATTTTTCCCTGCACCTGGACCCGATTTTCGCCAAGCCATGGCAATACATTCAGGCCAACGCCCGTTTGACCTGGAAGCTCGACAAAGAAGGTTTCACCCTGATCGCGCCGTACCTGAAGGTGCTGGGCGAAGAGGGCAAGATTGCCGGCGACTTCCTGATCCGCCTGCATTTCGATCACACCCAGGAAGACTACATGGACCTGCGGGTCGGCCTGGTGGAGGGCGATGGCAAGTACACCGCCAAGTACCTGCCCGAAGTGCTCAGCCCGGCGCTGGACGAATGGTTGCGTACGGCGATTCTCAAGGGCGCGGTGGACGAGGGCTTCTTCCAGTATCAAGGCTCGCTGAACCATGACGCCGCCGACACCGCGCGCAGCATCAGCCTGTTCTTCAAAGTGCACGATGCCGAGCTGGCGTTCCAGCCGGGCTGGCCGCATGTCAGCAAGGTCACTGGCGACGTGTTTATCGAAGACAGTGGCGTGCGGATTCTGGCCAGCAAAGGCCAGTTGCTCGACACACAAGTCAGCGATATTTACGTCAATATTCCCCACGCGCCCGCCGGGCAAAACCCTCACCTGTTGCTCGATGGCGCTTTCGCTGGCGGGTTGGGCGATGGCCTGAAAATTCTCCAGGAAGCGCCGATCGGCACCGCCGCCACCTTCGCCGGATGGGAAGGCGAGGGAGAGCTGAAGGGCAAGCTGAATCTGGATATTCCGCTGGCCAAAGGCGAACAGCCGAATATCCTCGTTGACTTCAAGACCGCCAAGGCGCGCTTGAAACTGGCGGAGCCAGTCCTTGAGCTGACTCAGTTGAAGGGTGATTTCCGCTTCGACAGCACCAAAGGCTTGAGTGGGCAGAACATCACCGCTCGTGCCTTTGACAAACCGGTCACCGCACAGATTTTCGCCGATGGCAGTCCAGGCGACATCAAGACGCGCGTCACCGCTTCCGGCCAGGTCGAGGTCAAAAAGCTGACTGACTGGCTGAGTGTCACGCAGCCGTTGCCAGTCTCTGGTTTGATCCCGTATCAGTTGCAACTCAACCTGGATGGCGCAGACAGCCAGTTGATGGTCAATTCCAGCCTCAAAGGCGTGGCCGTCGATTTGCCGGCGCCGTTCGGCATGGCGGCCGACGTGGGGCGTGACACGACGTTCCGCATGACCCTGCAAGGGCCGGAACGGCGTTACTGGGTCAAGTACGGCGAATTGGCCAGCTTCACGTTTGCAGCGCCGGCCGGCAGTTTTGCCGACGGTCGCGGTGAACTGTTCCTCGGTGGTGGCGATGCCGTATTGCCAGGCGGCAAAGGCCTGCGGGTGCGCGGCGTGCTGTCGGAGCTGGATGTCGGCCCGTGGAAGGATCTGGTGGACAAGTATGCCGGCCAGGATCCGGGCGGCAGCGCCAAGCAGTTGCTCAGCGGCGCGGATTTCAAGGTCGGCAAGCTCAGCGGCATCGGTACCACGCTTGATCAGGCCTCGGTGCAGCTGAACCGCAAGCCGAGTGCGTGGGCCCTGCAACTCGACAGCCAACAGGTCAAGGGCACCGCCGGTATCCCCGATGCGAAAGCCGCACCGATTGCGATCAATCTGCAATACGTGCGTTTGCCGGCACCGGACCCAACGGTTTTGGCCGATGAAAATTCGCCGGATCCATTGGCCTCCGTGGATCCGACGAAGATCCCGGCGCTGGATATCACCATCAATCAACTGTTCCAGGGGCAGGACCTGGTCGGGGGTTGGTCGTTGAAAGTGCGTCCGACCGCCAAAGGCATCGCGCTCAATACGCTGGATCTGGGCCTCAAGGGCCTTCTGTTGCAGGGCAGTGGCGGTTGGGAAGGCGCGCCTGGTGCTTCCACCAGTTGGTACAAGGGCCGGGTCAGCGGCAAAAATCTGGCGGATGTGCTGAAAGGCTGGGGCTTTGCGCCCAGTGTCACCAGCGAAGAGTTTCATATGGATGTCGACGGTCGCTGGCCCGGTTCACCGGCCTGGCTGGCCACCAAGCGCTTCTCCGGGACGCTTGATGCGTCGCTGAATAAAGGCCAGTTCGTTGAAGTCGAGGGTGGCGCTCAGGCGTTGCGGGTATTTGGCCTGCTCAACTTCAACTCCATCGGCCGGCGCTTGCGGCTGGACTTCTCCGATCTGTTTGGCAAAGGCTTGAGTTACGACCGGGTCAAAGGCCTGCTGGTCGGAACCAACGGCGTTTACGTGACCCGTGAGCCGATTCTGCTGACCGGTCCGTCGAGCAATGTCGAGCTCAATGGCACGCTGGACCTGGTGGGTGATCAGATCGATGCGAAACTGCTGGTGACCTTGCCGGTTACCAACAACCTGCCGATTGCCGCGCTGATTGTCGGTGCCCCGGCCATCGGTGGGGCGCTGTTCCTGATCGACAAGCTGATCGGTGACCGCGTGGCACGTTTCGCCAGCGTGAAGTACACCGTCAAAGGCCCGTGGAAAGAGCCGAAAATTACCTTCGACAAACCTTTTTGACGCGAGCCGATGGAGTAGCATGGCCGTAGAGAAATTTGACTGTAGGAGCGAGCCTGCTCGCGAAGGACGTCAACGATAACGCGTACATTCTGGATAAACGCGTCGTCATTAAGTCCATCGCGAGCAGGCTCGCTCCTACAGGGAATCTGTCGATTTCGGTATAGGAAAGCACCATGTCTTTTGCGGTGATTCAAATGGTCAGCCAGAGCGACGTGCTGGCCAATCTGGCCCAGGCCCGTCGGCTGCTCGAACAAGCGGCCGTCGGGGGCGCAAAGCTTGCCGTGCTGCCGGAAAACTTTGCCGCCATGGGCCGACGCGACATCGCTGACATCGGCCGCGCCGAAGCGTTGGGCGAAGGTCCGATCCTGCCCTGGTTGAAACAGACCGCCCGCGACCTCAAGTTATGGATTGTGGCCGGCACATTGCCGTTGCCGCCGGCGGATCAGCCAGCGGCGAAAGTGCATGCCTGCTCGCTGCTGGTCAATGATCAGGGCGAGACAGTGGCACGCTACGACAAGCTGCATTTGTTCGACGTGGACGTGGCGGACAACCGTGGTCGGTATCGTGAGTCCGATGACTATGCTTATGGCAGTGACGTGGTGGTCGTGGACACGCCCGTCGGTCGAGTCGGCCTGACGGTCTGTTACGACCTGCGCTTCCCGGAGTTGTACAGCGAATTACGCGCTGCCGGGGCGGAGTTGATTACCGCGCCGTCAGCTTTTACCGCAGTGACCGGCGCGGCGCATTGGGATGTGCTGATTCGTGCGCGGGCCATCGAGACCCAGTGTTACGTGCTCGCGGCTGCCCAGGGTGGAACGCATCCGGGGCCGCGAGAAACCTGGGGGCATGCCGCAATTGTCGACCCGTGGGGTCGAGTGCTGGCGCAACAGGATCAAGGCGAGGCCGTGCTGCTGGCCGAACGCGATAGCAGCGAACAGGCGTCCATCCGGGCGCGGATGCCGGTGTCCAGTCACCGGCGCTTTTTCTCGCAGGGCGCCCGGCGACCTGCCTCAGAACGATGAATTTAAGGCGTAAAGCATATGAGCGAGTTGTTGTCCTCAGTCAGTGAACACCTCTTGGCGCCCGGCGGCGTCACCATCGAAAGCCTGCAAGGTGTGCTCGGCGATCTGGCCGGCCCGGGCATCGATGCCGCCGACCTGTATTTCCAGGGGCAGATTTCCGAGTCCTGGGCGCTGGAAGACGGCATCGTCAAGGAAGGCAGTTTCAACCTTGACCAGGGCGTTGGCGTGCGCGCGCAATCGGGTGAGAAAACCGGTTTTGCCTACAGCAATGCCATTACCCTCGAAGCCCTTGGCGCTGCGGCCCGTGCTGCGCGCTCGATCTCCCGCGCCGGGCAGAACGGCACGGTGCAGGCCTTCACCACTCAGGACGTCGCCCAGTTGTACGGGCCGGACAACCCGCTGGAAGTGATGACCCGCGCCGAGAAAGTCGAACTGCTCAAACGCATCGACGTCGCCACCCGCGCCCTCGATCCGCGTATTCAGCAAGTCACGGTGAGCATGGCCGGCGTTTGGGAGCGCATTCTTGTCGCTTCGACCGACGGCAGCCTGGCGGCGGATGTGCGGCCGCTGGTGCGCTTCAACGTCAGCGTGATCGTCGAGCAGAACGGTCGCCGCGAGCGCGGTGGTCATGGTGGCGGCGGGCGTACCGATTACCGTTATTTCCTCGCCGAAGACCGCGCCATGGGCTACGCCCGTGAAGCGTTGCGTCAGGCACTGGTCAATCTTGAAGCCATTCCGGCACCGGCCGGTACGTTGCCGGTGGTGTTGGGGTCGGGCTGGTCCGGTGTGCTGTTGCACGAAGCAGTCGGCCACGGTCTGGAAGGTGATTTCAACCGCAAGGGCAGCTCCGCTTACAGTGGCCGTATGGGCGAGATGGTTGCGTCCAAGCTCTGCACCATCGTCGATGACGGCACGCTGGCCGGTCGTCGCGGTTCGTTGAGCGTCGACGATGAAGGCACCCCGACCGAATGCACCACGCTGATCGAAAACGGCGTACTCAAAGGCTACATGCAGGACAAGCTCAACGCGCGCCTGATGGGTGTCGCCCGCACCGGCAACGGTCGCCGTGAATCCTACGCGCACCTGCCAATGCCACGCATGACCAATACCTACATGCTGGCGGGCGAAAGCGATCCGGCGGAAATCATCGCCTCGGTGAAGCGCGGCATCTACTGCGCCAACCTTGGCGGCGGTCAGGTGGACATCACCAGCGGCAAGTTCGTGTTCTCCACCAGCGAGGCGTACCTGATCGAAGACGGCAAGATTACGGCGCCGGTCAAAGGCGCGACGTTGATCGGCAACGGGCCTGAAGCGATGAGCAAGGTGTCGATGGTCGGTAATGACCTGTCGCTGGACAGCGGCGTGGGCACGTGCGGCAAGGATGGGCAGTCGGTGCCGGTGGGTGTCGGCCAGCCAACGCTGAAAATCGATGCGATCACTGTGGGTGGTACAGGATCGTAAGGGATGGAGCTTCGGGTGAGCCGCGTGGCGACTCACCCGAGAAGAGATTTAACGCAGACCGCGTTGAGTCTCGTCCAGCTCACGGATGTACTTGAAGATTTTACGGCTCGATGCCGGTGGCTTGTTGGTCGCCAGTTCGTGCTGGGCCTGACGGATCAGGGAGCGCAACTGCTGACGATCAGCCTCCGGGTAGTCGAGCACGAACTTCTCCAGGACTGCATCGTCGCCCGCGATCAAGCGATCGCGCCAGCGTTCCAGGCCATGGAAACGTTCGTTGTACTGCCGGGTGGAGGCATCGAGTTGATCGAGCAAAGTCAGAATGGCGTCAGTGTCCTGATCGCGCATCAGTTTGCCGATGAACATAAGGTGCCGTTTACGCGCGATATTCGCGGTGTGCTTGGGCGCATCGCCCAGAGCCCGGCGCAGAGCGTCGGTCAACGGGAGTTTTGCCAGCAAGTCAGGCTTGAGCGTTGTAAGGCGTTCGCCGAGGTCAACCAGAGCATGCAGCTCGCGTTTAACCTGGGATTTGCTTTTTTCTCCCGTATCGAGGGAGTCGTCGTAAGAATCAACCATGGTGGCCGTCCGCAAAGAAACGCCGCCATGATAACCAGTCGGGGGCCGCTTGTCCGGCCCGGTCGCTCGAAGGCCTTTACCGAAAGCAGAATTTGAGTGGAGAACAGCATGAGTGCAGTTGAAAGCGTCGGCCCACAAGCGTTGCCGGCACTGCAAGAACAAGTCGAGCAGATCATCGCTGAAGCCAAGCGTCAGGGCGCCAGTGCCTGTGAAGTGGCGGTGTCCCTGGAGCAGGGCCTGTCCACATCGGTGCGTCAGCGCGAGGTCGAAACCGTCGAATTCAACCGCGATCAGGGCTTTGGCATCACCTTGTACGTCGGGCAGCGCAAGGGCTCGGCCAGCACGTCGGCCAGCGGTCCTGAAGCGATTCGTGAAACCGTCGCTGCGGCGCTGGCCATCGCTAAACACACCTCCGAAGACGAAGCCGCCGGCCTGGCGGATGCCGCGCTGATGGCCAAGGATCTGCAGGATTTCGACCTGTTCCATCAATGGGACATCACACCGGAACAAGCCATCGAGATGGCCCTGAGCTGTGAAGCTGCGGCATTTGCCACCGACAGCCGGATCAAGAACGCCGACGGCACCACCCTCAGCACGCATCAGGGCTGCCGCGTTTACGGCAACAGCCACGGTTTTATCGGCGGCTATGCATCGACTCGTCATAGCTTGAGCTGCGTCATGATCGCCGAAGCCGACGGCCAGATGCAGCGTGATTACTGGTACGACGTCAATCGCCAGGGCAACTTGCTGGCCGACCCGGCGAGCATCGGCCAGCGTGCCGCGCAGCGGGCGGCAAGCCGACTGGGCGCGCGTCCGGTGCCGACTTGTGAAGTGCCGGTATTGTTTTCCGCTGAACTGGCCGGTGGCTTGTTCGGCAGTTTCCTTTCGGCGATTTCCGGCGGCAGTCTGTATCGCAAATCGTCGTTCCTTGAAGGCACGCTGGGTCAGAAGCTGTTCCCGGAATGGCTGACCATCGATGAGCGTCCGCATTTGATGCGTGCAATGGGCAGTTCGGCGTTCGACGGCGATGGCCTGGCGACCTACGCCAAACCGTTCGTCGAAAAAGGCGAGTTGGTGTCCTACATCCTCGGCACCTATTCCGGTCGCAAGCTCGGCATGCCGAGCACGGCCAACGCCGGCGGCGTGCACAACCTGTTCGTCACCCATGGCGATGAAGATCAGGCTGCGTTGCTGCGCCGCATGGGTCGCGGCTTGCTGGTCACCGAGCTGATGGGCCAGGGCCTGAACATGGTCACGGGCGATTACTCCCGTGGCGCGGCGGGTTATTGGGTCGAGAATGGCGAAATCCAGTTTGCCGTCCAGGAAGTGACCATCGCCGGCAACATGCGCGACATGTTCAAACAGATCGTTGCGGTGGGTAACGACCTGGAATTGCGCAGCAACATTCGCACGGGTTCTGTGCTGATCGAGCGGATGACAGTCGCAGGCAGCTAACCCGCGACCGCTACACAAAAGGCGCGCCACCCAATGGGTGGCGCGCCTTTTTTATTGGGCTGGCATCGTCCCTTGTAGGAGCGAGCCTGCTCGCGATGGTGTGTCAGTCGACATCAATGTTGCTGACACACCATCGCGAGCAGGCTCGCTCCTACATTGCCGGGGTTGTTTTGGTTCTCATTATCATCTAATAATAAATCTCATTACCGAATGAGCCCCGGATCATGAGTTCTGCCTTGCACGAGCAGCCTTACCTCGAAAGCTGGCGCTGGATGAGTCGCCAGATCCGTTGCGGGATGGACCCTGACGAGCCGCGCCTGATCGAACACTACCTGGCCGAAGGCCGGTATCTGGCGTGTTGCACGGCGACTTCACCCTGGACCATCGCTGAAACCTCTTTCCGTTTATTGCTCGACACCGCCGCCGACGTCGCGCTGCCTTGGCACTGGCGAACCTATTGCCTGGACCAGGCATGGCGCCCGTTACGCGAACTCGAACGCCTCTCCCTCTGCAAGTGCCGCCTCAAGCGCTGGCAAAGCTACACCTGGCAACTGGCGACCTGCGAGTTGCAGCCTTCGATTCCTCTCATAGAACTGGTGCAAGGATTTTCTGATGACCAAGACACGTATTGAGCGCGACAGCATGGGCGAGCTCCAAGTCCCGGTGGACGCCCTCTACGGCGCACAGACCCAGCGTGCGGTGAATAACTTCCCGATCAGCGGCAAGCCGATGCCCGTGCAGTTCATTCGCGCGCTGATCCTGGCCAAGGCCGCCGCCGCCCGCGCCAACGTCGAACTCAAGCAGATCAGCGAATCCCAGGGCAATGCCATCGTCGAAGCGGCGTTGGGTTTGCTCAAGGACGACTTCATGCAGCACTTCCCGGTGGATATCTTCCAGACCGGTTCCGGCACCAGTTCCAACATGAACGCCAACGAAGTGATTGCCACGCTGGCGAGCCGACTGCTTGGCGAGCCGGTGAACCCCAACGATCACGTCAACTGCGGGCAGAGCAGCAACGACATCATCCCGACCACCATCCACGTCAGCGCTGCGCTGGCATTGCATGAGCAATTGCTGCCGGCATTGGTGCGCTTGGTGCAGGTGATCGAGCAAAAGGCTGAGGAGGTTCACCACCACGTCAAAACCGGTCGCACTCACTTGATGGATGCGATGCCGGTGCGCATGAGCCAGGTGCTCAACGGTTGGGCGCAACAGCTCAAAGCCAACATCGGCCACCTGCAGGATCTGCTGCCTAGCCTGCAATCCCTGGCTCAGGGTGGCACGGCGGTGGGCACCGGTATCAATGCGCACCCTGAATTTGCCGGGCTTTTCAGCCAGCAGTTGAGCAAGTTGACTCAGGTGCAATTCACGCCGGGCACCGATCTGTTTGCACTGATCGGCTCCCAGGACACTGCCGTTGCGATCTCCGGGCAACTGAAAACCACCGCTGTCTCGCTGATGAAAATCGCCAACGACCTGCGCTGGATGAACTCCGGCCCGCTGGCCGGCCTCGGTGAAATCGAACTCGAAGCCTTGCAGCCGGGCTCGTCGATCATGCCCGGCAAGGTCAACCCGGTGATCCCGGAAGCCACCGCGATGGTCGCCGCCCAGGTGATCGGCAATGACACGGTGATCACCATCGCCGGTCAGTCGGGCAATTTCGAGCTGAACGTGATGCTGCCGATCATCGCCCAGAACCTGCTGAGCAGCATCGAATTGCTGGCCAACTCCAGCCACCTCTTGGGTGAAAAGGCTATCGCCAGTTTCAAGGTCAACGAAGCCAGGCTCAAGGAAGCGCTGTCGCGCAACCCGATTCTGGTCACGGCACTCAACCCGATCATTGGTTACCAAAAAGCTGCGGAGATCGCCAAGAAGGCTTATCAGCAGGGCCGGCCGGTGATCGATGTCGCTCTGGAGCACACCGAACTGTCGCGCAGCCAACTGGAAGAGTTGCTCAATCCGGAAAAGCTCACCGCAGGCGGCGTGTAATCACCGCAACCGCTTTGGAGGCTCACCATGGAGCACTGGAAACGCACGATCGAAAGGGCAAACCGTTGTTTCATGCTGGGCGAATACGTCGATGCCCGCGAGGCTTACTTGCAGGCATTGGCCCTGGCCCAGGTGTTGTTCGAGCGCTGGGCGGATGCCGACGAAGCGGTGGCGGCCTGCGTCATTTCCCATCACAACCTCGCGGACCTGCATTTGCGTCTGAACCAGCCGGAGGAGAGCGCCGAATACCTGTGCGCCATCCACCAGCGCTTGTTGAAGACCATGCAGGACCCGCGACTGGCGCCCGCATTGCGTGAAGCCGCACTGCGTCAGAGCAGCAAAACCTACGTCGAACTGCTGAATTTCATCAGCGAGCATGGCGAATACCCGCGCACTCATCGTTTGCTGCACGTCGATGCCGCGTCGCCCCCTGCGCCTCTACATCACGGAGTCCACTGAAATGGCTTTTAGCTTGCCTGCCTTGCCATACGCCTACGATGCCCTGGAACCGCACATCGATGCGCAGACCATGGAAATCCACTACACCAAGCACCACCAGACTTACATCAACAACCTCAACGCTGCCGTCGAAGGCACCGAGTTCGCCGAGTGGCCGGTGGAAAAACTGGTGGCAGCAGTCCAGCAACTGCCGGAAAAGCTCCGCGCGGCGGTGATCAATCAGGGCGGCGGTCACGCCAACCACTCGCTGTTCTGGGAAGTGATGGTGCCCAACGGCGGCGGTCAGCCGGACGGTGAATTGGCCAAGGCCATCGAAGACCAGTTGGGCGGTCTCGACCGTTTCAAGGAGGCCTTCACCAAAGCCGCGCTGACCCGTTTCGGCAGTGGCTGGGCCTGGCTGAGTGTGACGCCGCAAAAGACGTTGGTCGTTGAAAGCAGCGGCAACCAGGACAGTCCTTTGATGAACGGCAATACGCCGATTCTGGGGCTGGATGTCTGGGAGCATGCCTATTACCTGCAGTATCAAAACCGCCGGCCGGAATACATCAACGCTTTTTACAACGTGATCAATTGGCCCGAAGTCGCTGCGCGCTATCAGGCTGCACTGGTTTAAGTCTTCTATAAAAACAATCCTGGGCGGACTATGGGCACTGAAACACTGGCGATCGGAAGTGGACGAATGTTTCGTTACGCGTTTGGGTCGCTGTTACTACTGGCGGGCATGAGCCTGTTGGTTGCGCATGGGCTCGCGTGGCTGGATCTTGAGCCAAAACTGCTGCGTGCGTTGCAGGGCGGGGCCATTTGCGCCTTGGGCACGGCTTTGGGCGCGGTGCCGGTGCTGGTGATTCGACGCATGCCCCGGGCGGTCAGCGATACGTTGCTCGGCTTCGGTGCCGGGGTGATGCTCGCGGCGACGGCGTTTTCGCTGATCGTTCCGGGCATTGCCGCCGCTGAAAGCCTGGGGCTGACACCTTGGGCGGCCAGCGGTCTGATCAGTTTCGGCATCATGCTTGGCGCATTCGGGCTGTATCTGGTGGATCGAAAGGTCTCAGGTGCTTCGCCGGAAATGCTCGTCGGCACGCTGGAGCGGCCGGTCATTCCGCCACGGATCTGGTTGTTCGTGTTTGCCATCATTGCCCACAACATTCCCGAAGGCATGGCGGTCGGTGTCTCGGCGGGAGGCGGCATGCCCGACGCCGACAGCCTGGCCATGGGCATCGCCTTGCAGGATGTGCCGGAAGGATTGGTCATTGCGTTGGTGTTGGCCGGGGCAGGGATGTCGCGGGTCAAGGCGTTCCTGATCGGGGCGGCATCAGGCTTGGTCGAGCCGGTCTTCGCGCTGTTGTGTGCCTGGCTGGTGAGCCTGGCCGAATTGCTGTTGCCGTTGGGCCTGGCGCTCGCGGCCGGGGCCATGTTGCTGGTGGTCACGCACGAAGTCATCCCCGAGTCGCGACGCCATGGTCACGACAAGCTGGCCAGCCTTGGGCTGCTGATCGGGTTTTGTTTGATGATGGTGATGGATACAGCGCTCGCCTAGGCGAGCGTTATTCGCCTTCGTCGAAGTAGCGGTTGATCAAGTCTGTCAGCGCATCCAGCGCTTTTTGCTCGTTTTCGCCTTCGGTGCTGATATAGATTTTGGTGCCTTTACCCGCAGCGAGCATCATCATTGCCATGATGCTTTTGCCGTCGACCGTTGATTCCGGCGTTCGTCCGACTCTGATCGTGCAGTCTTTGAACTCGCCGGCGACACCAACGAATTTGGCGGAAGCGCGGGCATGCAGGCCCAGCTTGTTGATGATTTCGATTTCCAGAGCAGGCA
The DNA here is from genome assembly GCF_019956105.1 of Pseudomonas sp. BF-RE-25. Taxonomy (NCBI): domain Bacteria; kingdom Pseudomonadati; phylum Pseudomonadota; class Gammaproteobacteria; order Pseudomonadales; family Pseudomonadaceae; genus Pseudomonas; species Pseudomonas sp. BF-RE-25. The sequence continues at coordinate 62,209 of NZ_JAHBDB010000003.1, read as the reverse complement.
TCGCGATGTGAATCCTTTAGCTGAGGTCGCGGTGGCGGACCTGGACGTTCTTCAGGGTTTTTTGCAGGGCCTGACCCAGACGTTCGGTCAGATAGACGGAGCGGTGATGCCCGCCGGTGCAGCCGATGGCAATGGTGACATAAGCGCGGTTGCTGGCGGCAAAGCGCGGTAGCCATTTGAGCAGGTACGTGGAAATGTCCTGGAACATCTCTTCGACGTCCGGCTGGGCGGCCAGGTACGTGGCAACCGGTTCATCAAGCCCGGACTGATCGCGTAGCTCAGGCTTCCAATAGGGGTTCGGCAGGCAACGCACGTCGAACACCAGGTCGGCGTCCACCGGCATGCCGCGCTTGAATCCGAACGACTCCACCAAAAACGCGGTACCGGGTTCTGGCTGGTTCAGCAGGCGCAACTTGATGGTATCGCGCAGCTGGTACAGGTTCAGGTTGGTGGTGATGACCTTGAGATCGGCGAGATCGGCAATCGGCCCGAGCAGGCTGGTTTCGTCGTTGATCGCCTCGGCCAGCGAGCGATTGGCGCTGCTCAGCGGGTGACGACGGCGAGTTTCCGAAAAACGCTTCAGCAAGGTTTCTTCGTCGGCGTCCAGGTACAGGACGTCGCACTGGATATGTCGGCTGCGAACTTCTTCGAGCAGTTCCGGAAACCGGCTCAGGTGGCTCGGCAGGTTGCGCGCGTCAATGGACACGGCAACCAGCGGTTGCGCCAGTTCGGTGTGGATCAGCGCGCGTTCAGCCAGTTCCGGCAACAACCCGGCGGGCAGGTTGTCGATGCAGTAATACCCGTTGTCCTCGAGAACATCGAGCGCGGTGCTTTTACCTGAGCCGGAACGGCCACTGACGATGATCAAGCGCATGATTAGTGCCCGTTTTGCTCGTCCAGGACAACCTGATACAAGGCTTCATTGCTCGGGGCGCTACGCAGGCGATCGCGGACTTCCTTGCGATCGAGCATGCTGGCGATCTGGCGGAGCAATTCAAGGTGCGCATCGGTAGCGGCTTCGGGGACCAGCAGGACAAACAGCAGGTCAACCGGAGCACCGTCGATGGCGTCGAAATCGATGGGGGCGTCCAGGTGCATCAAGGCGCTGATGGGCGAGGTGCAACCTTTCAGCCGGCAGTGAGGGATAGCGATGCCGTTACCAAAACCGGTCGAGCCGAGTTTTTCACGGGCAATCAACGCCTCGAAGACATCTTGCATCTCCAGATCCGGCACTTCCCGGGCGATCAGGTTGGCAATTTGCTCGAGGGCTTTCTTTTTGCTGCCGCCCGGCACGTTCACGAGGGAACGGCCGGGGGTCAGGATGCTTTCAAGTCGGATCATGGGTTGGGAGTGTTAACGACCGGTCGCGCCCTGGAGGAGGCTCTGGGTCTTTTCCTTATGCTTTTTGAGTTGTTTATCCAGCTTGTCGGTCAATGCGTCGATCGCCGCGTACATATCGGTATGTTCCGCGTTGGCGACCACTTCATTGCCGGGAATATGCAGCGTGGCTTCGATTTTCTGCTTCAGCTTTTCGACCGTCATCGTGACCTGCACGTTGGTGATCTTGTCGAAATGCCTCTCTAACCGTTCGAGTTTTTCGCCGATGTAGCTGCGAAGAGGTTCGGTCACTTCCAGTTGGTGTCCACTGATGTTGACTTGCATACAGCTTCTCCTTCGTTGCCAGTGCATAAAGCGGTAGACCAGATGATCTACCACTGGAACGCTGTGGCGTGGCTCTACATCAACCGCTTGCGTTCGCTCGAAGGCGCGATCCCGAGGGATTCGCGGTACTTGGCGACGGTGCGGCGAGCCACCTGAATGCCTTGTGCCTCCAGTAAACCAGCGATCTTGCTGTCACTCAACGGCTTTTTCTGATTTTCCGCGGCAACCAGTTTTTTGATGATCGCGCGGATCGCCGTGGACGAGCATTCACCGCCTTCGGAGGTGCTGACGTGGCTGGAGAAAAAGTATTTCAGCTCATATATGCCCCGGGGGGTATGCATGAATTTTTGTGTGGTCACCCGGGAAATCGTCGACTCGTGCATGCCCACCGCTTCGGCGATGTCATGCAGCACCAGCGGTTTCATCGCTTCGTCGCCGTATTCCAGAAAACCGCGCTGATGCTCGACGATCTGGGTGGCAACTTTCATCAGGGTTTCGTTGCGGCTTTGCAGGCTCTTGATGAACCAGCGGGCCTCTTGCAACTGATTGCGCATGAAGGTGTTGTCGGCACTGGTGTCGGCGCGGCGCACAAAACCGGCGTATTGGGCGTTGACCCGCAGCCGTGGCACCGATTCCTGGTTCAACTCGACCAGCCAGCGCTCGTTGTCCTTGCGCACGATCACGTCGGGGACGACGTACTCGGCTTCGCTGGATTCGATCTGCGAGCCGGGGCGCGGGTTGAGGCTCTGAACCAGTTCGATCACCTGGCGCAGTTCATCTTCCTTGAGCTTCATGCGGCGCATCAGCTGGCTGTAGTCGCGGCTGCCGAGCAGGTCGATGTAATCGGTGACCAGGCGCTTGGCCTCGGCCAGCCAAGGTGTCTTGGCCGGAAGCTGGCGCAATTGCAGCAGCAGGCATTCACCCAGGTTGCGGGCACCGATGCCGGCGGGTTCGAATTGCTGGATGCGATGCAGGACGGCTTCGATTTCGTCCAGTTCGATGTCGAGTTCCGGATCGAAGGCTTCGAGGATTTCCTCAAGGGTTTCGTCCAGGTAGCCCTGATTGTTGATGCAATCGATCAGGGTCACGGCGATCAGGCGATCGGTGTCGGACATCGGCGCCAGGTTCAGTTGCCACAACAGGTGGCTTTGCAGGCTCTCACCGGCGGATGTACGGGTAGTGAAATCCCACTCGTCGTCATCGTTGCTCGGCAGGCTGCTGGCGCTGGTCTGGTAGACGTCTTCCCAGGCGGTGTCGACGGGCAGTTCGTTGGGAATGCGCTCGTTCCAGTCACCTTCCTCGAGGTTGTCCACCGTCGGGGCGGTTTCCTGATAGGAGGGTTCTGAAACGTCGGCGTTGGGTTGCTGTTCGGCTTTGTCGGCCAAGGGGTCGGCGTTATCGAAGTCGTCGCCTTCTTCCTGGCGTTCGAGCATCGGATTGGACTCCAGGGCCTCCTGGATTTCCTGTTGCAGGTCCAGGGTCGACAATTGGAGCAGGCGGATGGCCTGTTGCAGCTGCGGTGTCATCGTCAGCTGCTGGCCCATTCTCAAGACTAGCGATGGTTTCATGGCAGGGGCTAAACACCTTATTCGCCGGCGCACATGCGCCATCCACTACAGGGCGCCGAAGCGCCAAACATAAGCAAATTATATGCCCGAAACCGTAGCGTTTGCCTAGAGCGCTGTAACAATAAAAAAGTATTGATTTTTTATCGAGACAAGCGCTCGGGCAGCCAGCCAGACACCTCTGTGCTTACAGGCGGAACTCATGGCCCAGATAGACTTCTTTCACGAGGTCGTTGGCCAGGATGGTGGCCGAATCACCTTCGGCGATCAGTTGGCCGTCGTTGACGATGTAGGCGGTTTCGCAGATATCCAGCGTCTCACGGACGTTGTGGTCGGTGATCAGCACGCCAATGCCCTTGGCCTTGAGGTGGTAGATGATCTGTTTGATGTCGCCCACCGAAATCGGGTCCACGCCGGCGAACGGTTCGTCGAGGAGGATGAATTTCGGGTTGGTGGCCAGTGCCCGGGCGATTTCCACGCGGCGGCGCTCGCCACCGGACAGGCTCATGCCGAGGCTGTCGCGGATGTGGCTGATGTGGAATTCCTGCAGCAGGCTTTCCAGTTCCTTGCGGCGATCGGCCTTGTCGAGTTCCTTGCGGGTCTCGAGGATCGCCATGATGTTGTCGGCGACCGAGAGTTTGCGGAAGATCGACGCTTCTTGCGGAAGATAGCCGATACCTGCCTTCGCACGACCGTGCATCGGCTGGTGGCTGACGTCCAGATCATCGATCAGTACACGACCCTGATCGGCCTGAACCAGGCCGACAATCATGTAGAAGCAGGTGGTTTTACCGGCGCCGTTAGGGCCAAGCAGGCCGACGATCTGACCGCTGTCGATAGACAGGCTGACGTCGCGCACGACCTGGCGGCTCTTGTAGCTCTTGGCCAAATGCTGAGCTTTCAGAGTTGCCATTACGGGGCCTTTTGCTCGTCGGTTTTCTTTTTCGGCTGGATAACCATGTCGATACGCGGACGCGACTCGGTCACATTGGTGCCCGTGGCTCGGCCTGCGCTGGCAAGCTTTTTGTTGGTGTCGTAGACGATTTTCTCGCCTTGGGTGACGTTACCGTCCTTATCGACAACTTTGGCGCGATCGATCAGCACGACGCGGTCTTGCGAGGCGTGGTACTGGATGGTGACGCCCCAGCCCTGAACCGGCTTGGTGTCGCCCGCCGTTTGCAGTTGTTCGAAATAGGCAAGGTTGCCCACCGAAGTCACCACGTCGATGTCGCCCGCAGGGGTGCGGGTCATGGTCACAGTATTGCCTTTAACGATCATCGAACCTTGGGTGATGATCACGTCACCTTTATAGGTGGCAATACCGTTCTTGTCGTCCAGTTGGGCGTCGTCGGCCTGGATGCGGATCGGCTGCTGTTGATCGTTCGGCAGAGCCCAGGCGCTCACGCTTCCCAGTGCTGCGCTCAGACCGAGCAAAATAGGGAGAGTTTTAACGAGCCTCATACTGTCCTCTTACGTTCGATAGCAGGTGTATCCTGCTTTCTTTCAAATACGCTTTCATTCCCTTGCCAGTCGATACACCGCCAGCGCCGTCGATTCTAACGGGTTGCTCGGTCTGCGCATATTGCTGTTGCGGGAACACGGTCATACGGGTGGTGGTAATCAGGGTCTTACGGTTTTTCTCGTCGAAACGCGTGATGCGCACCGAGTCGATCAGTTCGACCTGGGTGCCGTCCGGGTTGACCTCGCCGTGTTCGCTCTGGACATGCCAAGGGAACTGGGTGCCGCGGAACAGGTTCAGGTCGGGATTGGTCAGCAGCGTCACTTCGGTCGCCTTCAGGTGTTCAACCTTGTCGGACGTCATTTCGTATTGCAGTTTGCCATCCGGCAGGAACTGGACGCTGTGCGCGTTGATCGCGTAGTAGTCGATTTCGCTTTCATCGACCTTTGCCACAGGCTTGTCGAGGAAGCGTTCCGGGCTGATGTTCCAGTAGCCGACCGCAGCAAATATCGCTGCGATGCAACCGAACATCAGGATGTTGCGAAATTTCTTGCTCAGCATAGTTGGCTCACAGGTACGCGGCGTTGGCCGCATCGAGGCGGCCCTGGGCGCGCAGGATCAATTCGCAGAATTCGCGAGCGGCACCCTCGCCACCACGGGCCTGGGTGATGCCGTGGGCGTGTTCACGCACGAAGCTGGCGGCATTGGCCACCGCCATGCCCAGGCCAACGCGGCGGATCACCGGCAGGTCTGGCAGGTCGTCGCCGAGGTAGGCGACTTGTTCATAGCTTAGATTGAGCTGTGCGAGAAGCTCGTCAAGCACCACCAGTTTATCTTCACGGCCCTGATAAAGGTGGGGAATACCGAGGTTCTTCGCCCGTCGCTCGACCACCGGGGTCTTGCGGCCGCTGATGATAGCCGTCTGTACGCCCGCTGCCATCAACATCTTGATGCCCTGGCCGTCGAGCGTATTGAATGTCTTGAATTCGCTGCCGTCTTCAAGGAAGTACAGGCGTCCGTCGGTCAGGACGCCGTCGACGTCGAATACCGCCAGTTTGATCTCTTTGCCGCGTTGCAGCAGGTCCGTGCTCATTACATTACTCCCGCACGCAGCAAATCGTGCATGTTCAAGGCGCCGACCGGGCGGTCTTCGCTATCGACCACGACCAGCGCGTTGATTTTATGGTCTTCCATGATTTTCAGAGCCTCGGCCGCGAGCATCTCGGCGCGGGCGGTCTTGCCGTGGGCGGTCATGACCTGGTCGATCGTCGCGCTGTGGATGTCGATGCTGCGATCCAGGGTGCGGCGCAAATCGCCGTCGGTGAAGATCCCGGCGAGTTTGCCGTCGGCTTCCAGGATCACGGTCATGCCCAGACCCTTGCGGGTCATTTCCATCAGCGCGTCTTTGAGCAAGGTGCCGCGCTGGACTTGCGGCAGCTCCTGCCCGGCGTGCATGACGTTTTCCACTTTCAACAGCAGGCGTCGGCCCAGCGCGCCACCAGGGTGGGAAAAGGCGAAGTCTTCAGCAGTAAAGCCGCGGGCTTCCAGCAGCGCAACGGCCAGGGCGTCGCCCATGACCAGCGCCGCGGTGGTCGACGATGTCGGCGCCAGGTTCAGCGGGCAGGCTTCATGCTCGACGTGCACGTTGAGGTTGACCTCGGCGGCCTTGGCCAGCGGTGAGTCGGGGTTGCCGGTCACGCTGATCAGTTTGATGCCCAGGCGCTTGATCAGCGGCAGCAGGGTCACGATTTCGTTGGTGGAACCGGAGTTCGACAGGGCCAGGATGATGTCATCGCGGGTAATCATGCCCATGTCGCCGTGACTGGCTTCGGCCGGGTGCACGAAGAATGCGGTGGTGCCGGTGCTGGCCAGGGTGGCCGCGATCTTGTTGCCGATGTGCCCTGATTTGCCCATGCCGACCACGACTACGCGGCCTTTGCTGGCCAGAATCATCTCGCAAGCGCGTACGAAATCTGCGTCGATGTGGGGTAGTAAGCCTTCTACGGCTTCCAGTTCGAGGCGGATGGTGCGTTGTGCTGATTGAATCAGGTCGCTGGATTGGCTCATGTCAGAAATCGTATAGCCTGATGAAAAGGCGGCGATTATAGCGGTAATGATCGAAACCCTCACGCAAGTTCGTCGCGCTTTGTCATTCCCTGTTACCGAAACCCTCCGAGTGAAAGCTTTTTGCCTGTCATGTTGCTGAACATGGCCCGGCTTGGCGCTTGGGCGCTTGGCCTTTGCAGTGATATAGTTCGCCGCCAGTTCGGCCTGCCCGGGAGGTATGTGCTTTCGTCAGAAAGTCAGGCGTCCGAGTGAGAGGCTGCATCGCAAGGAGTTTAGATGAGTGCCGATAACGCCTACGCGGTCGAGCTGAAGGGACTGACCTTCAAGCGCGGTTCGCGCAGCATTTTCAATAACGTCGATATCCGTATTCCACGCGGCAAGGTCACCGGCATCATGGGACCTTCCGGGTGTGGCAAGACCACATTGCTGCGTTTGATGGGCGCACAGCTGCGTCCCACCAAGGGCGAAGTCTGGGTCAACGGTCAAAACCTGCCGAAGCTGTCGCGCAGCGATTTGTTCGACGCGCGCAAGCACATGGGCGTGCTGTTTCAGAGCGGCGCACTGTTTACCGATCTCGATGTGTTCGAGAATGTCGCCTTTCCGCTTCGCGTTCATACCGAGCTTCCGGAAGAAATGATCCGGGACATCGTCCTGCTCAAATTGCAGGCGGTGGGCCTGCGTGGCGCCATCGACCTGATGCCCGAGGAGCTGTCCGGCGGCATGAAGCGTCGTGTGGCGCTGGCCCGGGCAATTGCTCTCGATCCGCAGATTCTCATGTATGACGAACCCTTCGTCGGTCAGGACCCGATCGCCATGGGCGTCCTGGTGCGCCTGATCCGCCTGCTCAACGACGCGCTGGGCATCACCAGCATCGTGGTCTCCCACGATCTGGCCGAGACGGCGAGCATCGCCGACTACATCTATGTGGTCGGCGAAGGCCAGGTGTTGGGGCAGGGCACGCCTGAGGAACTGATGAACTCGCAGGAGCCGCGAATTCGCCAATTCATGACCGGTGAACCCGACGGCCCGGTGGCGTACCACTTTCCAGCGACGGATTACCGCGCAGATCTTCTGGGGAAGCGTTGATGCGCAAGATTTCACTATTGGAGCGCGTGCGCCGGTTCGGCCACTCCGGCATCGATGTGCTGGCGGTGTTCGGTCGTTCGACGATCTTCCTGTTTCATGCCTTGCTCGGCCGTGGCGGTATCGGCGGCGGGTTCGGGCTGCTCATCAAGCAATTGCATTCGGTGGGCGTGATGTCCCTGGTGATCATCGTGGTCTCCGGGGTGTTCATCGGCATGGTGCTGGCACTGCAGGGGTTCAACATCCTGTCCAGCTATGGTTCGGAGCAGGCGGTCGGGCAGATGGTTGCGCTGACGTTGCTGCGTGAACTGGGCCCCGTGGTCACGGCGTTGTTGTTCGCCGGGCGCGCCGGTTCGGCCCTGACGGCTGAAATCGGCAACATGAAGTCCACCGAGCAGTTGTCCAGTCTGGAAATGATTGGTGTCGACCCGCTCAAGTACATCATTGCCCCGCGCCTGTGGGCCGGCTTCATTTCCCTGCCGGTGCTGGCGATGATTTTCAGCGTGGTGGGTATCTGGGGCGGTTCGTGGGTGGCCGTCGACTGGCTGGGTGTCTATGAAGGTTCCTACTGGTCGAACATGCAAAACAGCGTGACCTTTGCCGACGATGTGCTGAACGGCATCATCAAAAGCATTGTCTTCGCTTTTGTCGTGACCTGGATCGCCGTATTCCAAGGCTATGACTGCGAGCCCACATCCGAGGGGATCAGTCGTGCCACTACCAAGACCGTTGTGTACGCCTCGTTGGCGGTACTCGGCCTGGACTTTATTCTGACCGCCTTGATGTTTGGAGATTTCTGATGCAAAACCGCACCCTGGAAATCGGTGTCGGCCTTTTCTTGCTGGCTGGCATCCTGGCTTTGCTGTTGCTGGCGTTGCGGGTGAGTGGCCTGTCCCCGAGCGCAACCAACGATACTTATAAACTTTATGCGTATTTCGACAATATCGCCGGTTTGACAGTCAGAGCTAAAGTGACCATGGCCGGTGTGACCATCGGCAAGGTCACGGCGATCGATCTGGACCGCGACAGTTTCACCGGTCGAGTGACGATGCAGCTGGAAAAGCGCGTAGATAACCTGCCGAATGACTCCACTGCATCTATCCTGACTGCTGGCCTGTTGGGCGAGAAGTACATCGGTATCAGCGTGGGCGGCGAAGAAGCCCTGCTCAAGGATGGTGGAACCATCCATGACACCCAGTCGTCGCTGGTGCTCGAGGACCTGATCGGTAAATTCCTGCTCAATACCGTTAGCAAAGACGCCAAATGAGGAGCTTTTGAATGATCTCTACCTTGCGACGTGGCCTGTTGGTATTACTCGCGGCCCTGCCGTTGATGGCTAACGCCGTGGCGGCGCCTTCCGCGCACGAACTGGTACAAGACACCACGACCCGGTTGCTGGCGGATCTGTCGGCCAACAAAGAGAAATACAAGCAGGACCCGCAGGACTTTTACACGGCGCTGAACACCATCGTCGGGCCTGTGGTAGATGCCGAGGGCATTTCCAAGAGCATCATGACGGTCAAATATTCGCGCAAGGCCACGCCGGCGCAAATGAAGACCTTTGAAGAAAACTTCAAGAAAGGCCTGTTCCAGTTCTATGGCAACGCCTTGCTCGAGTACAACAACCAGGGCATCGTCGTCGACCCTGCCAAGGATGAGTCGGGAGACCGCACCAGCGTTGGCATGACGGTCAAAGGCAGCAACGGCGCGATCTATCCTGTGTCCTACACGCTCGAGAAGATCAACGGCGAGTGGAAGCTGCGTAACGTGATCATCAACGGCATCAACATCGGCAAGCTGTTCCGCGACCAATTCGCCGATGCGATGCAGCGCAATGGCAACGACCTGGACAAGACCATCAATGGTTGGGCCGGTGAAGTCGCCAAGGCCAAGGAAGCCAGCCAGAAGCAATCCACCGAGCAGCAAGCCCAATGAGTGTATCGGCCATTCGCATGAACGAATCCGGTGAACTGATGCTCAGCGGCATGCTGGACTACCTGACCGGTCCGGGCCTGCGCAAGCAGGGCCAGGCGCTGATCAAGGCCAGCAAGGCCACTGCATTGGTGGTGGACTGCTCGGCGGTGTTGAAATCCAGCAGCGTCGGCTTGTCGTTGCTGCTGTGTTTCATGCGGGATGCGCACGAGGCCGGCAAGTCGCTGAGCATCCGCGCGATGCCCGAAGACATGCGCGAAATCGCTCAGGTCAGCGAAATGACCGAGCTGTTGGCGCATCCCTAACCGCATCGACAGAGAAGCCCCCCGTCAGAGTCCTGCTTCGCGGGGTTCGCAGGCGCGGGGCTTTTTTGTATGATGTCCGACCCGCGCGCACAGGGCGCCGATTGAGGTTGAGCATGCAGGCCGTAGAAGTGAAGAGCTTCCTTGAAGGAAAGCTGCCGAACACCAAGGTGGAAGTTGAAGGCGAAGGCTGCAATTTCCAGCTGAATGTGATTAGCGATGAACTGGCGGCGTTGAGCCCGGTGAAGCGTCAGCAGCAGGTCTATGCCCATTTGAACCCATGGATCACCGATGGCAGCATCCATGCGGTCACTATGAAATTTTTCAGCAGCGCGGCCTGGGCCGAGCGCACCTGAGCCCAAGGGCGTCGAGATTCTTATGGATAAATTGATTATTACCGGTGGCGCTCGTCTTGATGGCGAGATCCGCATTTCCGGGGCAAAGAACTCTGCCCTGCCGATCCTGGCTGCAACTTTGCTGTGCGATGGCCCGGTTACCGTTGCCAACCTGCCGCACCTGCACGACATCACCACCATGATCGAGCTGTTCGGTCGCATGGGCATCGAGCCGGTGATCGACGAGAAACTCAGCGTCGAAATCGACCCGCGCACCATCAAGACCCTGATCGCTCCGTACGAACTGGTGAAAACCATGCGTGCGTCGATCCTGGTACTGGGCCCGATGGTTGCCCGTTTCGGTGAAGCCGAAGTCGCACTGCCTGGCGGTTGCGCCATCGGTTCGCGTCCGGTGGACCTGCACATCCGTGGTCTTGAAGCCATGGGCGCGGTCATCGATGTCGAAGGCGGCTACATCAAGGCCAAGGCGCCTGAAGGCGGCCTGCGTGGCGCGCACTTCTTCTTCGACACCGTCAGTGTGACCGGTACCGAAAACATCATGATGGCCGCTGCCCTGGCCAAGGGCCGCAGCGTGCTGGCCAACGCCGCGCGTGAGCCTGAAGTGGTCGACCTGGCGAACTTCTTGATCGCCATGGGCGCCAAGATCTCTGGCGCCGGCACCGACACCATCACCATCGATGGCGTCGAGCGTCTGCACACCACCACTTACAAAGTGATGCCGGACCGTATCGAAACCGGTACCTACCTGGTTGCCGCCGCCGTGACCGGCGGTCGTGTGAAGGTCAAGGACACCGATCCGACCATCCTCGAAGCCGTCCTGGAAAAACTCCGTGAGTCGGGTGCCGAAATCAACTGCGGCGAAGACTGGATCGAGCTGAACATGCACGGCAAGCGGCCAAAAGCCGTCAACGTGCGCACCGCTCCATACCCGGCGTTCCCGACTGACATGCAGGCGCAGTTCATCTCGCTCAACGCCATTGCCGAAGGCACCGGTGCCGTGATCGAGACGATCTTCGAAAACCGCTTCATGCACGTTTACGAACTGCACCGCATGGGCGCCAAGATCCAGGTCGAAGGCAACACCGCCATTGTCACCGGTACCGAGAAGCTGAAAGGCGCGCCAGTGATGGCCACCGACCTGCGTGCTTCGGCCAGCCTGGTGATCTCGGCGCTGATCGCTGAAGGTGACACCCTGATCGACCGCATCTACCACATCGACCGTGGTTACGAGTGCATCGAAGAGAAACTGCAGATGCTCGGCGCCAAGATCCGCCGCGTACCGGGCTAGTTTTTTGCTACATGGGCATAAGGATGTGCCCGTTGAATTCGTTTCAAGTCGAGGGTACTTCACCCTCGATGTGTGTCCGGCGCCGTTTGTGACCGGGCACGTACCTTGATAAGGACTGACGTTTCCCATGTTGACCATCGCACTGTCCAAGGGCCGCATCCTTGACGACACCCTGCCGCTTCTGGCTGAAGCGGGCATCGTGCCGACCGAGAATCCGGACAAGAGCCGCAAGCTGATCATCCCCACGACCCAGGAAGATGTACGCCTGCTGATCGTGCGCGCCACCGATGTGCCGACCTATGTCGAGCATGGTGCCGCTGACCTGGGCGTCGCCGGTAAAGATGTGTTGATGGAATATGGCGGCCAGGGCTTGTACGAGCCACTGGACCTGCGTATTGCCCTCTGCAAGCTGATGACCGCTGGCCGAGTCGGTGACGTCGAGCCCAAGGGCCGTTTGCGGGTGGCGACCAAGTTCGTCAACGTTGCCAAGCGTTACTACGCCGAGCAGGGCCGTCAGGTCGACATCATCAAGCTGTACGGCTCGATGGAACTGGCGCCGCTGATCGGTCTGGCGGACAAGATCATCGACGTGGTCGACACCGGCAACACCCTGCGCGCCAATGGCCTGGAACCCCAGGATTTCATTGCCGACATCAGCTCCCGGCTGATCGTCAACAAAGCTTCGATGAAAATGCAGCACGCCCGTATCCAGGCGTTGATCGACACCCTGCGCAAGGCAGTGGAGTCTCGACACCGCGGCTGATTCACCTGTGCGACCTTGAGTCGCGCCCGTCTATCCGCCTCATAGCCAGAATCTCAGGTGCCCAAGCGGAAACGACTGCTAAGTTAGGGCGCCTGAGTTTTTGCCATTCCTATGAGGCTCTCGCTATGACCGCACCGACTGCAATTCGCCGACTCAACGCTGCTGACCCGGATTTCGCACATCATCTGGATCATCTGCTGAGCTGGGAAAGTGTGTCTGACGACTCGGTCAATCAGCGGGTGCTGGACATCATCAAAGCCGTGCGCGAGCGTGGTGATGCGGCGCTGGTGGAATTCACCCAGAAGTTCGACGGCCTGGAAGTCGCCTCGATGGCCGACCTGATCCTGCCGCGCGAGCGCCTGGAACTGGCGCTGACCCGCATCACCGTGCCGCAACGTGAAGCGCTGGAAAAAGCCGCGGCCCGCGTGCGCAGCTACCACGAAAAGCAGAAACAGGATTCCTGGAGCTACACCGAGGCCGATGGCACCGTGCTGGGCCAGAAGGTCACGCCGCTGGATCGCGCCGGTCTTTATGTCCCGGGCGGCAAAGCGTCGTACCCGTCGTCCGTACTGATGAATGCGATCCCGGCCAAAGTGGCGGGCGTGACCGAAGTGGTCATGGTGGTGCCGACCCCACGTGGTGAAATCAACGAGCTGGTATTGGCCGCAGCGTGCATCGCTGGCGTCGATCGTGTCTTCACTATTGGCGGTGCGCAAGCCGTTGCCGCGTTGGCTTATGGCACCGAAAGCGTGCCGAAGGTCGACAAGGTGGTCGGCCCGGGCAACATCTATGTCGCCACCGCCAAGCGTCACGTGTTCGGCCAGGTCGGCATCGACATGATCGCCGGCCCGTCGGAAATCCTCGTTGTGTGCGACGGCCAGACCGATCCGGACTGGATCGCCATGGACCTGTTCTCCCAGGCCGAGCACGACGAAGACGCCCAGGCGATTCTGGTCAGCCCGGACGCCGGGTTCCTCGACAAGGTCGCCGCCAGCATCGCCAAACTGCTGCCGACCATGGAGCGCGCCGAGATCATCGAAACCTCGATCAATGGCCGTGGGGCGCTGATCCAGGTTCGCGATATGGAACAAGCCATCGAAGTGGCCAACCGCATTGCGCCGGAGCACCTGGAGTTGTCGGTCGCCGATCCACAAGCGTGGTTGCCGCAGATCCGTCACGCCGGCGCAATCTTCATGGGCCGTCACACCTCCGAAGCCTTGGGCGACTACTGCGCCGGCCCGAACCACGTGCTGCCGACCTCCGGCACTGCTCGTTTCTCGTCGCCGCTGGGCGTGTACGACTTCCAGAAACGCTCGTCGATCATCTTCTGCTCCGAGCAGGGTGCGTCGGAACTGGGCAAGACCGCTTCCGTGCTGGCCCGTGGCGAGTCGCTGACCGCCCACGCCCGCAGCGCCGAATACCGCATCATCGACGATAAGCAGGGGAACTGAGATGAGTAAATTCTGGAGCCCGTTCGTCAAGAACCTGGTGCCTTACGTGCCGGGCGAGCAGCCGAAACTGGCGAAACTGGTGAAGCTCAACACCAACGAAAACCCGTACGGCCCATCGCCAAAAGCCCTGGCGGCGATGCAGACCGAGCTCAACGACGACCTGCGTTTGTACCCGGATCCGAACAGCGACTTGTTGAAGAACGCTGTCGCCAAGTACTACGGCGTGCAAAGCAATCAGGTGTTCCTCGGCAACGGTTCCGATGAAGTCCTGGCGCACATCTTTCACGGTTTGCTGCAACACGATCAGCCGGTGCTGTTCCCGGACATCAGCTACAGCTTCTACCCGGTCTACTGCGGGTTGTATGGCATCACGTTCGACGCGGTGCCGCTGGACGAACAGTTCCAGATCAACCCGGCGGATTACGCCAAACCGAACGGCGGGATCATCTTCCCGAACCCGAACGCGCCGACCGGTTGCCTGTTGGCGCTGGACGCGGTTGAGCAGATCCTCAAGGCCAGCCCGGGTTCGGTGGTCGTGGTGGATGAGGCTTACATCGACTTCGGTGGCGAGACGGCGATCAGTCTGGTGGACCGTTATCCGAATTTGCTGGTCACCCAGACGTTGTCCAAGTCCCGTTCGCTGGCCGGCCTGCGGGTCGGTCTGGCGGTGGGGCATCCGGACCTGATCGAGGCGCTGGAGCGGATCAAGAACAGCTTCAACTCTTATCCGCTGGATCGCCTGGCGAACGTCGGCGCAGCCGCCGCGTTCGAAGACCGCGAGTACTTCGACAAGACCTGCGGGTTGGTGATCGAGAATCGCGAGAAGGTCGTTGCGCAACTGCAAGCCAAGGGCTTTGAAGTGCTGCCGTCAGCGGCGAACTTCATCTTCGCCCGGCATCCGCAACACGATGCGGCGGGGCTGGCAGCGAAGTTGCGCGAGCAAGGCGTGATCGTCCGGCACTTCAAGCAGGAGCGCATTGCGCAGTTCCTGCGGATTTCGATTGGCACGCCTGAACAGAATCAGGCACTGATCGACGGCCTCGGCGAGCTCTGAAACATCCACCAATCCTGTGGGAGCGGGCTTGCTCGCGAATACGGTTTTCCATTCAGCAGAGATGTTGGCTGATGAACCGCTTTCGCGAGCAAGCCCGCTCCCACAGTGGTTTTGTGTTGCGGTTTACTGTTCTTCTTTCTCTTTGACCGGCGCCGGTGGCGGGCGCAAGCCGATTTCTGCGGTGAGCTTCAGTTCCTTGCCGTTGCGCATCACCTGAACCGTGACTTTGTCGGTTGGTTTGATCCGCGCGACCTGGTTCATCGAGCGGCGACCATCACCGGCCGGTTCGCCGTCGATGGTGAGAATCACATCACCCAATTGCAGGCCGGCCTTCTGCGCCGGGCCGTCACGGAAAATCCCCGCGACCACAATGCCCGGACGTCCCGACAGACCATACGACTCCGCCAGTTCCTGGCTCAACGGCTGCACTTCGATACCGAGCCAGCCGCGAATCACCTGGCCGTGTTCGATGATCGACTTCATCACTTCCATCGCCAGTTTGACCGGGATCGCGAAACCGATGCCTTGCGAACCGCCGGACTTGGAGAAGATCGCCGTGTTGATCCCGGTCAGGTTGCCATTGGCATCCACCAGCGCACCGCCGGAGTTGCCGGGGTTGATCGCGGCGTCGGTCTGGATGAAATCTTCGTAGTTGTTCAGGCCCAGCTGGTTACGGCCGGTGGCGCTGATGATGCCCATGGTCACGGTCTGGCCGACGCCGAACGGGTTGCCGATGGCCAGCGCGACGTCGCCGATGCGGATGTTGTCGGAGCGGCCGACGGTGATCGACGGCAGGTTTTTCAGATCGATCTTCAGGACCGCGAGGTCGGTTTCCGGGTCGCTGCCGATGACGCGGGCCAGGGTTTCACGCCCGTCCTTCAGCGCGACGACAATCTGGTCGGCACCGCTGGTCACGTGGTTGTTGGTCAGCAGGTAGCCTTCCGGGCTCATGATCACGCCGGAGCCGAGGCTCGATTCCATGCGTTTCTGCTTGGGCGCGTTGTCGCCGAAGAAGCGGCGGAACTGCGGGTCTTCGAACAGCGGATGGTTCGGCTTGTTGATGACTTTGGTGGTGTACAGGTTCACCACCGACGGCGCAGCGGTGGTGACTGCGTCGGCATAGGACACCGGACCTTGCTGCATGGTGGTGGTTTGCGGGGCTTGCTGCAGGTTGACGTCGAGGCTTGGAAGCCCGACCCACTGCGGGTAACGCTGGATGATCAATAGAGCGATAAGCACGCCGGCCAACAGCGGCCAGCCGGAAAAACGCAGCGCCTTGAGCATTAAGCACGTCCTGAGAGGTTGCAGGCGGTTAGAGACCGCCCATAATGTTGCGCATTATACGAGGCCGCGCGTGCCTCTGAACGGGATATTTAGGAGTCTTTTATGGCCGTCGCCCTGAGCACCCTGGTCGAAGAAGCCGACCGTTATCTGAACAGTGCAAAGATTGCCGATTATTGCCCCAACGGGTTACAGGTCGAAGGCCGGCCGCAGGTGATGCGCATCGTCAGTGGCGTCACGGCCAGTCAGGCGTTGCTGGATGCCGCCGTCGAAGCGCAGGCCGATCTGGTGCTGGTGCATCACGGTTACTTCTGGAAGGGCGAGAACCCGTGCATCACCGGCATGAAGCAGCGTCGGTTGAAAACCCTGCTCAAGCACGACATCAGCCTGCTGTCCTATCACTTGCCGCTGGACCTGCACCCGGAAGTCGGTAACAACGTGCAGCTCGCCCGTCAGTTGGACATCACCGTCGAAGGGCCGTTGGATCCGGATAACCTGAAGATTGTCGGTCTGGTCGGCTCGTTGAACGAACCGGTGACGCCGCGTGATTTCGCTCGCCGCGTGCAGGAAGTCATGGGCCGCGAGCCGTTGCTGATTGAAGGCAGCGAGATGATTCGTCGGGTCGGCTGGTGCACCGGTGGCGGCCAGGGGTATATCGATCAGGCGGTCTTGGCGGGCGTCGATCTGTACCTCAGCGGCGAGGCGTCCGAGCAAACCTTCCACAGCGCCCGGGAAAACGACATCAGTTTCATCGCCGCCGGTCACCACGCCACCGAGCGTTATGGTGTGCAGGCGCTGGGGGATTACCTGGCGCGACGGTTTGCGCTGGAGCACATCTTCATCGATTGCCCGAATCCCATCTGAATCACCGCTTATCAAATGTGGGAGCGGGCTTGCTCGCGAAGGCGTACTGACATTCAACATTAACATCGACAGGCACACCGCTTTCGCGAGCAAGCCCGCTCCCACAATGTCCGTGTTGCCCAAACGAGGGGGTATATTCATATACCCTTTCGATCTAGCTCGCGTCCTGATTAGAAGAGGTCGCTGTGCTAGGATTCCCCGCTCGAACACGGCCCGCTGGCCGTCCATAAGATCGTTTTCGTGAGTAGCCATGGTCGACAAACTGACGCATCTGAAACAGCTGGAGGCCGAAAGCATCCACATCATCCGCGAGGTCGCCGCCGAGTTCGATAACCCGGTGATGCTGTACTCCGTCGGTAAAGATTCCGCCGTGATGCTGCACCTTGCGCGCAAGGCATTCTTCCCGGGCAAATTGCCGTTCCCGGTGATGCACGTCGACACCCGGTGGAAGTTCAAGGAAATGTACGAATTCCGCGACCGCATGGTCGAAGAACTCGGCCTGGACCTGCTGGTGCACGTGAACCCTGATGGCGTGGCCCAGGGCATCAACCCGCTGACCCACGGTAGCGCCAAGCATACCGACATCATGAAAACCGAGGGCCTGAAACAGGCGCTCGACAAGTACGGTTTCGACGCCGCTTTCGGTGGCGCTCGCCGCGACGAAGAGAAGTCCCGCGCCAAAGAGCGCGTGTATTCCTTCCGCGACACCAAGCACCGCTGGGACCCGAAAAACCAGCGTCCAGAGCTGTGGAACGTCTACAACGGCAACGTCAACAAGGGCGAATCGATCCGCGTTTTCCCATTGTCGAACTGGACCGAACTGGACATCTGGCAGTACATCTACCTCGAAGGCATCCCGATTGTGCCGCTGTATTTCGCCGCCGAACGCGACGTCATCGAGATGAATGGCACCTGGATCATGATCGACGACGAACGCCTGCTCAATCACCTGAGCGACGAAGACAAGGCGCGCATCGTCAAGAAGAAAGTCCGTTTCCGTACACTGGGTGACTACCCGCTGACCGGTGCGGTCGAGTCCGAGGCCACCAGCCTGACCGACATCATTCAGGAAATGCTCCTGACGCGAACTTCCGAACGCCAGGGCCGGGTCATCGATCACGATGGCGCAGGCTCGATGGAAGAAAAGAAACGTCAGGGTTATTTCTAAGGGGTTGTCATGTCGCACGCATCTGATTTGATCAGCGAGGACATCCTCGCCTACCTGGGCCAGCACGAACGCAAGGAAATGCTGCGCTTTCTGACCTGTGGCAACGTCGACGACGGCAAGAGCACCCTGATCGGGCGCCTGCTACACGACTCCAAGATGATCTACGAAGATCACCTGGAAGCCATTACCCGCGACTCGAAAAAAGTCGGCACCACCGGCGAAGACATCGACCTGGCATTGCTGGTCGACGGCCTGCAGGCCGAGCGTGAGCAGGGCATCACCATCGATGTCGCTTACCGCTACTTCTCCACCGCCAAGCGCAAATTCATCATCGCCGACACCCCTGGCCATGAGCAGTACACCCGCAACATGGCCACCGGTGCATCCACCTGTGACCTGGCGATCATCCTGGTCGACGCGCGCTACGGCGTGCAGACCCAGACCCGTCGCCACAGCTTCATCGCCTCGTTGCTGGGCATCAAGCACATCGTGGTCGCCATCAACAAGATGGACCTCAATGGCTTCGACGAAAGCGTGTTCGAGTCGATCAAGGCCGATTACCTGAAGTTCGCCGAAGGCATCGCGTTCAAGCCGACCACCATGGCCTTCGTGCCGATGTCGGCGCTGAAGGGCGACAACGTGGTGAACAAGTCCGAGCGCTCGCCGTGGTACACCGGCCAGTCGCTGATGGAAATTCTCGAAACCGTCGAAATCGCCAGCGACCGCAACTACACCGACCTGCGTTTCCCGGTGCAGTACGTCAACCGTCCGAACCTGAACTTCCGTGGTTTCGCCGGCACCCTGGCCAGCGGCATCGTGCACAAGGGCGATGAAGTCGTTGTGCTGCCGTCGGGCAAGAGCAGCCGCGTGAAATCCATCGTCACCTTCGAAGGTGAGCTGGAGCATGCCGGTCCTGGTCAAGCAGTGACGCTGACCATGGAAGACGAGATCGATATCTCTCGCGGCGACTTGCTGGTGCACGCCGACAACCTGCCGCAAGTGACTGACGCCTTCGACGCCATGCTGGTGTGGATGGCCGAAGAGCCGATGCTGCCGGGCAAGAAGTACGACATCAAGCGCGCCACGACGTACGTGCCGGGTTCGATTACCAGCATCGTCAACCGCGTTGACGTGAACACCCTGGAAGAAGGTCCTGCCAGCGCGTTGCAGTTGAACGAGATCGGTCGCGTCAAGATCAGCCTCGACGCCGCCATCGCGCTGGACGGTTACGCGAGCAACCGCACCACCGGTTCGTTCATCGTCATCGACCGTTTGACCAACGGCACCGTCGCCGCCGGCATGATCATCGCTCAGCCGTTGGCGCATGGCAGCAGCACGCACCACGGCAAACTGGCGCACGTTGCCACCGAAGAACGCGCTCAGCGTTTCGGCCAACAGCCGGCCACCGTGTTGTTCAGCGGTTTGTCGGGCGCGGGCAAAAGCACCCTGGCTTACGCCGTTGAACGCAAGTTGTTCGACCTTGGCCGTGCGGTGTTTGTGCTCGATGGCCAGAACCTGCGTCACGACCTGAATAAAGGTCTGCCACAGGATCGCGCCGGACGCACCGAGAACTGGCGTCGTGCCGCGCACGTTGCGCGTCAGTTCAACGAAGCCGGTCTGCTGACCCTCGCTGCCTTCGTTGCGCCGAGTGCAGAAGGGCGTGAGCAGGCCAAGGACCTGATCGGCAAGGAGCGTCTGCTGACGGTCTACGTCCAGGCCTCGCCTACGGTCTGTGCCGAGCGTGATCCGCAAGGCTTGTACGCAGCGGCCGGGGATAACATTCCGGGCGATTCCTTCCCGTACGACGTGCCGCTGGACGCCGACCTCGTGGTCGACACCCAGTCGCTGTCGCTGGAAGAAAGCGTCAAGCAAGTGCTGGATCTGCTGCGCAAGCATGGCGCGATCTAAGCGTTAGCCGCTAATGAAAAACCCGCCGATGAGTGATCATCGGCGGGTTTTTTTGTATCCCTGAAACCGCCATCGCGAGCAGGCTCGCTCCCACAAGGCCAGTGTTCACTGAAGATCAACTGTGGGAGTGAGCCTGCTCGCGATGAGGCCGGTGCAGACGTTAGATTACTTCCCGGGATACTCGCGATGCATCTGCGTCAACAACGCATCCTTGTCTAACCAAAGCTGATTGATCCACCCCTGAAACTGCAACCGATACTCCCCATCCTGGTCGTAGTTCTTGCCAATAAACTGCGGCGGAATCTTCAACTCCTGAAAGTGCACCACAACATCTTCAACGTTCCCGCATAACAGATCCCAATACCCCGGACGCCCGCCCGGATAGTGAATCGTCACGTTGACGATCGACTCCAACTGCTCACCCATGGCGTCCAGCACAAACGCAATGCCACCGGCCTTGGGTTTGAGCAGGTACTTGAACGGGGATTTCTGCTGCGCATGCTTGCCTTCGGTGAAGCGCGTGCCTTCGACGAAATTGAAAATCCCCACCGGGTTATCACGAAACTTCGCGCAGGTCTTGCGCGTGGTTTCCAGGTCTTTGCCTTTCTTCTCCGGGTGCTTTTCCAGGTAAGCCTTGGAATAGCGCTTCATGAACGGAAAGCCCAGTGTCCACCAGGCCAGGCCAATCACCGGCACCCAGATCAGCTCTTGCTTGAGAAAGAACTTCAGCGGCTGGATACGACGGTTGAGCACGTACTGCAACACCATGATGTCGACCCAGCTCTGGTGGTTGCTGGTGATCAGGTACGAGTGCTGATAGTCCAGCCCTTCAAGGCCGCTGAGGTGCCAGCGGGTGCGGCGGACCAGGTTCATCCAGGCCTTGTTGTTGCTGATCCAGGCTTCATGGGTATGGTTCATCAGCCAGCGGGTGAACCGCTGGGTGAGGGCGAACGGCAACACCTTGAAAATCGCCACGCAGAACAGAAACGAGCAGAGCAGAATCGTATTCAGTGCCAGCAACAACGATGCAATCACGCCGCGAGCGGCGGCAGGCAGGAAATCCAGCATTTAAACATCCAGAGGTCGGTTGGCAGCTTGAATCGCGGTCAACGCGATGGTGTACACGATGTCGTCGACTTGCGCGCCACGCGGCAGGTCGTTCACCGGTTTGCGCAGGCCTTGCAGCATCGGGCCGAGGCTGACGCAGTCGGCGCTGCGCTGCACGGCTTTGTGCGTGGTATTGCCGGTATTCAGGTCGGGGAACACGAACACCGTGGCGCGACCGGCGACCTGACTGTTCGGCGCCAGTTGCCGGGCAACGGTTTCGTTGGCGGCGGCGTCGTACTGCAACGGGCCGTCGATCAGCAGCGAATGTTGTTGTTCGTGGGCGAGCAACGTCGCCTCGCGGACCTTCTCGACCTCTTCGCCGCTGGCCGATTCACCGCTGGAGTAGCTGATCATCGCCACGCGCGGCGTAATGCCGAACGCTGCTGCCGAGTCCGCACTTTGCAGGGCGATCTCGGCCAGTTCCGTGGCGCTCGGGTGCGGGTTCATCACGCAGTCGCCGTAGACCAGCACCTCTTCGGGAAACAGCATGAAGAACACCGACGACACCAGGGTGCAGCCCGGCGCGGTCTTGATCAACTGCAAGGCCGGGCGGATGGTGTTGGCGGTGGAGTGAATGACACCGGACACCAGGCCGTCGACTTCATCCAGCGCCAGCATCATCGTGCCGATCACCACGGTGTCTTCCAGTTGCTGCTCGGCCATCGGCGCGTTGAGGCTTTTGGTCTTGCGCAGCGCAACCATCGGCTCGACGTAGCGTTCGCGAATCAGGTCCGGATCAAGAATCTCCAGGCCTGGCGGCAGCTCGATATCGTGGGCACGCGCCACGGCTTCGACATCCGCCGGTTTCGCCAGCAACACGCAACGGGCAATGCCGCGCGCCTGGCAGATTGCCGCGGCTTGCACGGTCAGCGGCTCACTGCCTTCGGGCAGCACGATGCGTTTGTTGGCGGCCTGGGCGCGCTGGATCAATTGATAACGGAACACCGCAGGCGACAGGCGCATTTCCCGTGGCGTGCCGCAACGCTGGTGCAGCCAGTTGGCGTCGAGGTGGCTGGCGACGAAGTCGGTGATGATCTCCGCACGCTCGCGGTCGTCGATCGGGATTTCCTTGTTCAAACCGTTCAGCTGGTTCGCGGTGTCGTAGGAGCCGGTGCTCACCGACAACACCGGCAAGCCGGCCTGCAAGGCGCCACGGCACAGGTCCATGATGCGCGGGTCGGGCAGGGTGTCGCTGGTCAGCAGCAGGCCGGCCAGCGGCACACCGTTCATGGCAGCGAGGCTGACGGCGAGGATGATGTCGTCGCGATCACCGGGCGTCACCACCAGCACGCCGGGCTTGAGCAGCTCCACGGTGTTGCGCATGGTGCGCGCACAAATGATGATTTTGGTCATGCGCCGGGTTTCGTAGTCGCCGGCATTGAGGATTTGCGCGCCCATCAGATCGGCCACGTCGCGGGTGCGCGGCGCGTTCAGTTCCGGCTGGTACGGGATGCAACCGAGCAAGCGGAAATCACCGCTGCGCAGCAACGGCGAATGCTCCTTGAGGCGCGAGGCGAAGGCCTCCATGCTCTCGTCGGTCTTGACCTTGTTGAGGATCACGCCGAGGACTTTCGGGTCTTTCGGCCCGCCGAACAATTGCGCCTGCAACTCCACGCGACCGGAGAGCTCAGTCAGCACCTCGTTTTCCGGTGCCGAAACCAGAATCACGTCGGCATCCAGACTCTTGGCCAAATGCAGATTGACCCGCGCGGCGTAACTGGCGCTGCGGGTCGGGACCATGCCTTCGACGATCAGCACGTCCTTGCCGATGGCTGCTTGCTGATAGAGCGTGATGATTTCTTCGAGCAACTCATCGAGCTGGCCGTCGCCGAGCATGCGCTCGACGTGCGCCAGGCCCAGCGGTTGCGGCGGTTTCAAACCGTGGGTTCGCGCCACCAGTTCGGTGGAGCGCTCCGGCCCGGTATCACCCGGATGCGGCTGGGCAATCGGTTTGAAAAAGCCGACTTTGAGGCCGGCCCGCTCGAGGGTGCGCACCAGCCCGAGGCTGATGGAGGTCAGACCCACACCAAAATCGGTGGGCGCGATAAAAAAAGTTTGCATGCGGATTCTCTAAGGGAGCATGACAAAGGTGATCATCTATAGCTGACGATCTACCGAAATTCAGTCGCCAAGGTTATCGCTAACCGAGCCTTGTGCGCACCAACCGCATTCAAAGGGCTGGCCTATTTTTTCAATACGTTGCGCCGGGTCCATGACCCAGGCGCGCGATTGCCACGGCGGCTGGTGGCGCAGGTGCTGCGTGTGGCCACAGGACAGCTCGGCCACCCAATGCCCGTCCTCGTCCTGATGAAAACCTGTGACCGTCGAGCCTGGCGCCGCATTCCGTCTGTCCGGGTTGTGTTCGCTTTCGGACGATTGCTTCGCTAAACTTGGCCTTTCTAAATTCTTATGCAAAAGGTCTCGCCCCATGCTGATCGCCGCCAATAAGGCTGTCTCCATCGACTATACCCTGACCAACGACGCTGGTGAGGTCATCGACAGCTCCGCCGGCGGCGCGCCGCTGGTCTACCTGCAAGGCGCAGGTAACATCATTCCGGGCCTGGAAAAGGCTCTGGAAGGCAAAGCAGTCGGCGACGAGCTGACCGTGGCCGTTGAACCTGAAGACGCTTACGGCGAATACGCTGCCGAACTGGTCAGCACCTTGAGCCGCAGCATGTTCGAAGGCGTCGACGAGCTGGAAGTGGGCATGCAGTTCCACGCTTCCGCACCAGACGGCCAAATGCAGATCGTGACCATTCGCGATCTGGACGGCGACGATGTCACCGTCGACGGCAACCACCCGTTGGCCGGTCAGCGCCTGAACTTCCAGGTCAAGATCATCGCCATCCGTGACGCCAGCCAGGAAGAAATCGCTCATGGTCACGTCCATGGCGAAGGTGGCCATCACCACTGATTTTCTGCGCTAAGCTCAGAGAACTGGAGAGGCGCCCGAGGGCGCCTTTTTAGTCCGCGGCTGTCCTTGGTGGCCTCACCAAGAGGCTGTTTCGAGAAGAACACGGGAATCTGGAGTACGTCATGAGTGCTTTTCACGACCTTAAATTGACAGCCCTGGATGGTCAGGAGCTTCCGCTGGCGCCCTTCAAGGGGAACGTCGTGCTGGTGGTCAACGTTGCCTCCAAATGTGGCTTGACCCCACAGTACGCGGCGCTGGAAAACCTCTATCAACAGTACAAAGGCAAGGGCTTCAGCGTGCTGGGCCTGCCGTGCAACCAGTTTGCCGGGCAGGAGCCGGGCACCGAGAAAGAGATCCAGGAGTTCTGCAGCCTCAACTATGGCGTGACCTTCCCGTTGTCCAGCAAGCTGGAAGTCAACGGTCATGAGCGTCATCAGTTGTACCGCCTGCTGGCGGGCGAGGGGGCTGAATTTCCGGGTGATATCACCTGGAATTTCGAAAAATTCCTGCTCGGCAAGGACGGTCGTGTACTGGCACGGTTCTCACCGCGTACGGCGCCGGATGATCCCACTGTCATTCAGGCAATCGAAAAAGCCCTGAGCTGACACCTCCCCTGTAGGAGCGAGCTTGCTCGCGATGGACTGGAGAACGCCGCGGGCTGTCAGGGCCCCAGCGTCATCGTTGACGACCATCGCGAGCAAGCTTGCTCCTACAGTTTCGTGTGACTTTTGGATCTTAATCACTGCAATGAATAGTGCTGTTCATCGCGTGGGACTCTCCATATTATCGCCGTCATAAAGTCTATTCCCGTGGAGCGTCCCATGCCTGTCAAAGCCCTGTTCAAACCGTTCCACCTCGGCACCCTCGAACTGCCGACCCGTGTCGTCATGGCGCCGATGACCCGCTCGTTTTCGCCGGGTGGCGTACCCAATTCCAAAGTGATCGAGTACTACCGTCGTCGCGCCGCTGCAGGCGTAGGCTTGATCATCACCGAAGGCACCACCGTCGGCCACAAGGCCTCCAACGGCTACCCGAACGTGCCGCATTTCTACGGTGAAGCCGCGCTGGCCGGCTGGAAGAAAGTTGTCGACGCGGTGCATGCCGAAGGCGGCAAGATCGTTCCGCAGCTTTGGCATGTCGGCAGCGTGCGTCGCATCGGCACCGAGCCTGACGCCAGCGTGCCGGGTTACGGTCCGTCGGAAAAACTGAAGGATGGTCAGGTCGTGGTTCACGGCATGACTAAACAGGATATCCAGGACGTGATCGCCGCGTTCGCTCAAGCTGCCAAAGACGCGCAAAGCATCGGCATGGACGGCGTGGAAATCCACGGCGCCCATGGCTATCTGGTGGACCAGTTCTTCTGGGAAGGCAGCAATCAGCGCACCGATGAATACGGTGGTGACCTGGCGAACCGTTCGCGTTTCGCCATTGAGCTGATTCAGGCGGTGCGTGCGGCAGTCGGTGAAGGCTTCCCGATCATCTTCCGTTTCTCTCAGTGGAAGCAGCAGGATTACACCGCGCGTCTGGTACAAACTCCGGAAGCGCTGGGCGAGTTTCTCAAGCCGTTGTCCGACGCAGGCGTGGACATTTTCCACTGCTCGACGCGCCGTTTCTGGGAGCCGGAGTTCGACGGTTCCGAGCTGAACCTGGCAGGCTGGACGCGTAAACTGACCGGCAAGCCGACCATCACCGTGGGCAGCGTCGGCCTGGATGGCGAGTTCCTGCAATTCATGGTCAACACCGACAAGATCGCGCAGCCGGCCAGTCTGGAAAAACTGCTGGAGCGTTTGAACAATGACGAATTCGATCTGGTGGCGGTGGGGCGTGCGCTGTTGGTGGACCCGGACTGGGCGCAGAAAGTGCGTGACGGGCGTGAGGGAGACATCCTGCCGTTCAGCCGTGAGGCGTTGATGACGCTGGTTTAAGCGGCGACTGCGCTGACGCCATCGCGAGCAGGCTCGCTCCCACAGGTTTTGTGCACGACACACAACCACTGTAGGAGCGAGCCTGCTCGCGATGGCTGACTGAAAATCACCGAAGATTCAGGGGACGGTCGGTGCATTCGGCACCACCAACTCCCCGACACAAGCCCCCCGCAACTGCCCCTCGAACTGCTCGATAATCGCTGCCCAACCCTGCCGACTCGCATGCTGGCGCGCATTCAGCCTTACGCATCGCAAGTTCTCGTGCTTCTCCAGCAGCCAAGCCGCGGCATCGCTGAACGCTTCCTCATCTCCCGGCATCGCCAGCACGCCGTTGTAGCCATGGCGAATATGCTGAGCCGCCGCAGCCTGATCGTAGGCCACCACGCCCAACCCTGACGCTAGTGCCTCAAGCACCACATTGCCGAACGTTTCGGTCATGCTCGGAAACAAAAACACATCCCCTGACGCATAGTGGCTGGCCAGGGCCTCGCCGCGCTGAGTGCCACAGAAAATCGCTTCGGGCAGTTCCTGTTCCAGCGCCACTCGTTGCGGACCGTCACCGACGATGATCAGCTTTAGGATTCGCTGTGGATAAGTCGCTTTCAACGTATCGAAACAACGCTTGAGCAAACCAAGGTTTTTCTCCGGTGCCAGGCGTCCTACATGGATGACTGCGATGTCCTTCTCGCCCAAGCCCCATTGCTCACGCAACGATTGCAGCCGTTTGGTTGGGTGGAACAACTGACTGTCGACCCCGCGGGACAGCAATGCCAGCCGCTCGAAATGCCGACGCTCCAGCTCCAGCCGCTGGCTGACACTCGGCACCAGCGTCAGGGTCGAGCGATTGTGAAACCAGCGCAGGTAGTGGGTCAGCAGGCGCGTGAGTAAACCGAGCCCGTACTGATTGGAGTACTGCTGGAAGTTGGTGTGAAAACCGCTGACCACCGAAATCCCCAGACGCCGTGCTGCGCGCAATGCGGACAGGCCCAGCGGTCCTTCCGTGGCGATGTACAGCACGTCCGGGCGCTGGCGCTTCCAGCGTCGCAGCAGCTTGTGCATCGACGACTGACCCCATTGCAAACCCGGATACCCCGGCAGCGGCCAGCCCCGGCACAGCAGCAATTCATCGTCGCTGCCCAGTTGTTGATCACAACCCTGGCGTGGCCGCACCAGTTCAACCTGGTGTCCACGCGCGCGCAAACCGTCGCACAAGCGGCCAAGGGTATTGGCCACGCCGTTGATTTCGGGAGGGAAGGTTTCGGTAATCAGGGTGATATGCAGAGCTGTCGTCATGACCTCAGTGTCGGCTGAGGCCATGTCGTCGTTGTGGCGTTTTGATGATGGATTTGTGACTGGCTTAGCGTTGCGTCACCAGATTCTCGGCACCGCGTTCGCGCACCCAGAACAGGGTTGCCCCGGCCACTGCAGCCGGCATCATCAGAATATTGACCACCGGAATCAGCAGCACCAGGTAAACACTCCCGCCGAAACTCATGCTCTGCCAGCGCTTCTCGCGCAGCCAGGCGAGCATCTCGTTCCAGCCCAGCTTGTGGTTGTCCGCCGGGTAGTCGATGTACTGGATCGCCATCATCCATACGCCGAACAGTAGCCACAGCGGCGCGGCGATGATGTTCACCACCGGGATGAACGAGAGGATGAACAGCCCGATCGCCCGCGGCAGGAAGTAGCCGAGTTTGCGCATTTCCCGGGCGAGGGTGCGCGGGATCATGGCGATCAGTTCACTCCAGCTGAAAGCCGGGAAGTCGTCGGTGCCGCGCACCACCACTTCGACTTTCTCCGCGAGAAAACCGTTGAACGGCGCAGCGATGACGTTGGCGAGCATGGTGAAGGTGAAGAACACCATCAACACCACCAGCACCACGAAAATCGGCCAGAGGATGTAACTGAGAAAACTCAGCCAGTCGGGCAGGGACGGCATCAGCGTATCGACCCACAGACTGAATTGATGGCCGGCCAGATAAATCAATCCGACGAACAGCACCAGATTGATTGCCAGCGGCAGCAACACGAACAAACGCAGGCTGGGGCTCAGGACCAGCTTGAGGCCTTCGCGCAGGTATTGCGGGCCGGACAGAACAGGGGCAGGCATATCGTGCTCCGAGCAGAGGGGAAACGCGCCGACCTTACCGGCTTTGCCTGACGGGCGAAAGCGCGGTCGCAGCATCGACATCAACTGTAACAAAGGCGCCTATATATAAGCGGTAACCGGATAGAGACCGCCTATGAGCTGGATTGTTAAACCGTATTTCCTTAATCTTCGCCCCCTCGATACGCTGCACCCAATCTTTTTACAGGACTGTCGAGTTCAAGCCTTCCCCAAGTGCTTTCAACGGTCCTTTTTTATTCCCGCCGGCAATCCGGCGTTCCGCGCCAGGTATTCCGGGCCGGTCAACAGGAGCAGGTCATGTCTGAAGTCCGTCATTCGCGAGTGATTATTCTCGGTTCCGGCCCTGCCGGTTACAGCGCCGCGGTGTATGCCGCCCGTGCCAACCTCAAGCCACTGCTGATCACCGGCATGCAGGCCGGCGGTCAACTGACCACCACCACCGAAGTCGACAACTGGCCTGGCGATGTCCACGGTCTGACCGGCCCGGCGTTGATGGAGCGGATGCGTGAGCACGCCGAGCGCTTTGAAACCGAGATCGTTTTCGATCACATCAATGCCGTGGACTTCGCCGCCAAGCCTTACACCCTGACCGGCGACAGCGCGACTTACACCTGCGACGCCCTGATCATCGCCACCGGCGCCAGCGCTCGTTACCTGGGCCTGCCATCGGAAGAAGCGTTCATGGGCAAAGGCGTTTCGGCCTGCGCGACCTGCGACGGTTTCTTCTACCGCAACAAGCCAGTGGCCGTGGTCGGTGGCGGTAACACCGCTGTCGAAGAAGCCCTGTACCTGGCCAACATCGCCAGCACCGTGACCCTGATCCACCGTCGCGAAACCTTCCGCGCCGAGAAGATCCTGATCGACAAGCTCAACGCTCGCGTTGCCGAAGGCAAGATCATCCTGAAGTTGAACTCGAACCTGGACGAAGTCCTGGGCGACAACATGGGCGTGACCGGTGCTCGCCTGAAGAACAACGACGGCAGCTTCGACGAGCTGAAAGTCGACGGCGTGTTCATCGCCATCGGCCACACCCCGAACACTTCGTTGTTCGAAGGCCAGCTGACGTTGAAAGACGGTTACCTGGTGGTGCACGGCGGCCGTGAAGGCAATGCGACCGCGACCAACGTTGAAGGCATCTTTGCTGCCGGTGACGTGGCTGACCACGTTTACCGTCAAGCGATCACCTCGGCCGGCGCTGGTTGCATGGCGGCACTGGACACCGAGCGTTACCTCGACGGTCTGCAGAACGCTTCGTTCTGATTCTGTTGAAATGAAAAAAACCGGCTTCGGCCGGTTTTTTTTTGTCCACGATTCCATGGCTGATCACATTTCATTGTGGGAGCGAGCCTGCTCGCGAAGGACGTCAACGATAACGCTGGCAACCTGACGCCACGCGGTGCCCTGTCTTCCATCGCGAGCAGGCTCGCTCCCACATGGGTTCAGTGATCAGGTCAGCTTTTTCAGGCACGCTTCCAGGATGTCGAGGCCTTCTTCCAGCACGGCGGGCTCGGTGGTCAACGGCGCCAGCAGCCGGATGATGTGCCGCGACTTGCCGCTAGGCATCAGCAGCAACCCCGCTTCACGGGCCAGGGCCAACAGTTGCGTCAGTTGCGCCGGGGCGGGTGTGCCGTCGGCGTTGGCCAGTTCGATGCCGCGCATGGCGCCGACACCGGTCAGGCGTCCGAGATAAGGGGAAACCTTGTTGGCGCGCCAGGCTTCGTAGCGGCTGACGATCGCTTCTTCCTGTTGCGAACCCCAGGCGTGCAGGTTGGCATCGGTCATTTCATCCAGCGTCGCCAACGCAGCGGCGCAGGCGATCGGATTGCCCGAATAAGTGCCGCCCAGTCCGCCCTTGGGCAAAGTGTCGAGCAACGACTTGCGCCCGACCACCGCTCCCAGCGGCATACCGCCGGCAATGCTCTTGGCCAGCAGGATCAGGTCCGGCTCGATGCCCAGTCGCGAGAACGCAAACCGCTGGCCGGTGCGGCCGAAGCCGGACTGAATTTCATCGGCGATCAGCAGGATGTTCTTT
Organism: Pseudomonas sp. BF-RE-25; assembly: GCF_019956105.1. Classification (NCBI taxonomy): domain Bacteria; kingdom Pseudomonadati; phylum Pseudomonadota; class Gammaproteobacteria; order Pseudomonadales; family Pseudomonadaceae; genus Pseudomonas; species Pseudomonas sp. BF-RE-25. Next base: position 31,900 of record NZ_JAHBDB010000003.1, on the reverse strand, counting down.
TCATCACAGAACTTGCGCAAGGCCTGAGCGAACTCGACATCCATCGCCAGGAAACCGGCTTCACCCTGCACAGGCTCGACGATAAAGCACGCCACGTCGTCGACATCGATCTCGACGCTGAACAGCCGATCCATCGCCTTCAACGCTTCGGCGCAGGTCACGCCGTTGTCCTTGCTCGGGTAGGGCAAGTGGAACACCGGACCGGGCAACACGCCGACCTTCTGTTTGTAAGGCGCGACTTTGCCATTGAGGTTGAGGGTGGCGAGGGTGCGTCCGTGGAAGGCGCCGTCGAAAGCGATGACGGCCGTGCGACCGGTCGCGCCCCGGACGATTTTCAGGGCGTTTTCCGCCGCTTCCGCACCGCTGTTGGTGAGCATGCCGCTGACCGGGTAATCCACCGGGATGAACGCGGCCAGACGCTCCATGAGTTCGAGGTAAGGCACGTGCGGGGCGGCGTTGAACGCGTAATGCGTCAACCGGGTGGCTTGTTCGCGAATGGCCTCGACGATGCGCGGGTGGCAATGGCCGAGGTTCAACACGCCGATGCCGCCGACAAAGTCGATGTAGCGTTTGCCCTCGGTGTCCCAGACCTCGGCGTTTTTGCCGTGGCTGAGCGTGACAGGGTGCACGATGTTGATCGACCGGCTGATGGTTTCGCTGCTCATGGATGACCGACTCTGAAGAAGGGATGCTTCTTTTTATCTAAGCCGTGAGCAGTGCTGCCCGGCAAACGAAATAAAGTTGCCGGGTCAATCTTAAAAGTCGGGATGTGGTTTGAGCGTTGTGCAAATTTTTTCGAAACAACGCAAAACCATTGTAGGAGCCGGCTTGCTGGCGATGGGGCCCTTAAGTCTTGCATCGACATTGAGGACGCCATCGCCAGCAAGCCGGCTCCTACAGTGGGAGGTGTTGCTCAGAAATCAGCGGCGGGTCAGGGGTTGCTGGGTGAACTTCACACCGGCCAATCCATGGGCAATCAACGCGCGGATGTTGCCGTGATCGCTGCCGTCAGGCGTGGCTACGACGGAGCGGTAATGCTCGCCGAATGCCAACAGCGCTTCTTCATCGCTCAACCCTTCCAGCAGCGCCAGGCCCAGGGTCTTGCACGAACCTTCGTTTTGCCCGGCGGCGTTTTCCACGCCGCCGTTGTTGAACGGCTGTGGCTGGTAGTCATAACCGGCGGCGATGAAGGCCAGGGTGTCGGCAAAAACGTGTTCGCCGCTCTTGAGGCTGGCGCGCAGGGTGTTCAAATCACTCATTGGGTTTTCCTTTGGCGAACGCCGCTTGTTGCTCGGCGCTGGCTTCTTGCTGATATTGGGCTTTCCACTCGGCGTACGGCATGCCGTAGACGACTTCACGGGCGTCGTCGAGGCTGACCTCGATCTGACGTTCGTCAGCCGCGGCCTTGTACCATTTGGACAGGCAGTTGCGGCAGAAACCCGAGAGGTTCATCAGGTCGATGTTCTGCACATCCTTGCGGCTGTCCAGGTGCGCGACCAGCCGGCGGAAGGCGGCGGCTTCAAGTTCGAGGCGTTGTTGGTCAGTCATGATGGGCTCTGTGCTGTTCAGTCGTGCGCGAGATAATAAAAGTCTGGCGAGCAATGCGCCAGACGCGGTCAGCGGCTCGCGGCCAGGGTGATCGACACTGACTCGGCGAAACGCAGGGCGTGGGGCTTGTCGACTTCGACCTCGGCGTACAGCACCGACTCATTGGCCATGACCAGATCGAGAATTTCCTGGGTCAGGCGTTCGAGCAGGGCAAAGCGATTGCCTTCCACGTGAGCGATGATCGCTTTGGTGATGGTCCGGTAATTCAGCGCGTGATCGATGTCGTTGTCACGCACCGCTTCCTGGGCTGCATACAGGATCGTCAGGTTGATCAGCACGTCCTGCTTGTTGAGGATTTCATCCTCGTTGATCCCGATGAACGTCCGCAGGCACAGGTCCTTGACCCGGATGCGTGCCATTCCTGGTTGAAGTTGTGGCATTGCTACTTGCTCCGTCCAATCAATTGCAGGAACTCCTGGCGGGTGTTGCTCGACTCGCGGAAGGCGCCGAGCATCACCGAGGTGTTCATGGTCGAATTCTGTTTCTCGACGCCGCGCATCATCATGCACATGTGCTGTGCCTCGATGACCACCGCGACACCGGCGGCACCGGTCACTTGTTGCACCGCGTCGGCGATTTGCCGGGTGAGGTTTTCCTGGATTTGCAGGCGACGCGCAAACATGTCCACCAGCCGCGCAATCTTCGACAGGCCCAGCACTTTACCCGTTGGAATATAAGCCACATGCGCCTTGCCGATGAAGGGCAGCAGGTGATGTTCGCAGAGTGAATACAGCTCGATGTTGTCGACAATGATCATTTCATCGTTGTCGGAGGCGAACAACGCGCCGTTGACGATTTCTTCGACACATTGCTCGTAACCATGACACAGGTACTGCATGGCTTTGGCTGCGCGCGCCGGCGTATCGAGCAGGCCTTCGCGATCGGGATTTTCACCGAGGCCGATGAGGATTTCGCGGTAGTTCTGGGACAGGGCGTTCTGGGGCCGGGATAACGTCATGAAATATCCTCGCGGGGCACCTTACTTGAGGTGCCGTCCGCCGTTGACGGTCAGGGTCGTGCCGGTGACATAAGGGTTGTCGAGCAAATAACGCAGGCTTTGGTAGATCACGTCGCTACCGGGTTCGATACCCAATGCGGATTTGGCCAGAGCCTTGGCGCGGTACGCCGCGTCGTCGTCAGGGTTGAACAGTAGCAGGGCGGGCGCGATGCCGTTGACCTTGATGTGCGGCGCGTACTTCGCCGCGAAGGACAGGGTCAGGCTGTCGAGCCCGGCTTTGCTGGCGCAGTAGCCGATGTGCTTGCTGCTGCCCTTGCGCGTGACGTCATCGCTGATGTGCACGATGTCCGCCGGGGTCGAGCGTTGCAACAAGTCGGCACAGTGCAGGTTGATCAGGTAGGGCGCCAGCATGTGCACGCTGAACATGCGGGTAAACGCTGCGGCGTCGGTGTCCGGCGTTTCGGCCAGCCATTCGGATGCGTTATGGATGATCGCCCGCAGGCAGTCGGTGTGGGTTTTCAGTTCGCTGATGAAGGCGAGAATCCCGCCCTCGCTGGAAAAGTCGGCGAGGATTGCCGTCGCCCCCAGATCACGCAATGCCTGTACGCCTGGGCGTTCAGTACGATAGCTGAAGATCAGCGCATGGCCGTCTTCGAGCAATCGCTGCGCGCAGTGCAGGCCGACACGCTGGCCGGCACCGGTGATGAGGATCGGGGCGGATGAAGAGGTCATGAACGGCTCGCGTCGCGGTAAGAGCAAAACTATACCAGCGACGAGCCGTGAGGTGGCTTTTGTAGGAGCGAGGCTTGCCCGCGAAGAACGATGACGCGGTCCAGGCATTCAACCGCGTAATCGTTCTTCGCGGGCAAGCCTTGCTCCTACAGGTGGCGGTCAGTGATTCTGGGTGGTGGGTTCAACAGGCAATCGCCGTGTTGGCGCGCTGTTCAACCAACCTGCCAACAAACGGGTCGACAGCGGAATAAAGAAATAGACCATCAACGGCGTCAGACACAGCGTGCTGATGAACACCCGAGGCAGCAGGCTCATTTCGCCGAGCAACGGCCCGAGCACGAAGTTGAACAGCAACGACACCGGAAAAAACGCCAGCCAGATCGCCACGGCCTGTTTCCAGCGTGGCGGACGCGCGCCGGCTGCGCCGAACCAGCCTTCGATGCCGCTCACGCGATGTTCTGTCTTATGCGCAAACAAGTCGCTGCCGCGCGCGAGCCAGGCGGTACGCGAAGCCGAATGCTCCCAGGCGTGCATGGTCTGCGCGTTGGCGAAGCGGAAAATGATCTGGAATTCGTCATCGTCGGGCGGCGGGGCGAGCACGCCTGAGCCGAGATAACCCTGGAAGTCGGTGGCCAGTTGTTCGCCTTCGCGCAACCAGGCCATCAGGTCCTGATAACGCCCATCGGCGACGCGGCGCGCAACCATCAGCGTGACGGGGGAGGTAGACATTTTGTATCTCCGGATGACAATCGCGTTACTCCGGATAGGAGTTTCGCCAGGCGCAGCGCCGGGGTGATGGGCTGCGACTTGGAACAAGCAAGGATTATTCCGGATTCTACAGGTTATGGCCGCGACAATCGTCGTCCATCAAGGTATTGAATGCTGATGGGGCAAGAGAGGTAGAATGGGATCCAATTTATGCGCGGACGTTGACTGCCCTATGCCTGTCTTGACCGAAGATGTCGCTGGTTTGCCGCGTGCTCTTTCCATAGAAAAGGAAGAACTGTTTCCGATCCGTGAAGTGTCAAGGCTGACGGGCGTCAACCCGGTCACCTTGCGGGCGTGGGAGCGACGTTATGGTCTGATTCAGCCAATGCGCACCGAAAGCGGGCATCGCTTGTACGCAATGACCGATATCGAGCGGGTCCGCAGCATCCTGGGCTGGATCGAACGTGGCGTCGCCGTCAGCAAGGTCGGCAAGATACTGGCCAAGACTGCCCCGCTTCAAGCGTTGTCCCACATCATCCCCAACGAACTGGTGCAGGCTGACTACGCGCAGTGGCAGGAACAAGTCAAAGCGGCGGTGAGCGTGTTCGATGAGGTGCAGCTGGAGCAGGTCTATGGGCAGATCTTTTCCAGTTACCCCCTGACCGTGGCGTTTCAGGACATTCTGATGCCACTCTGGAAGCAATTCCTGCAACGTCAGGAAGTGTTCGGCCAAGCCAGCGAGTGGCTATTCTTGGACGGTTTTTTGCGTTCACGGGTATTACAGCGGCTGCTGCTGGTGCGCGTCATGCAGCCACGACGGGTGATTGTCTGTCCCCTGAACGAACAATGTCGCGAACTCGAACTGTTGGTCACGGCGTTGTTTTTGAGCAGTGTCGATTCGGCCATTCAATTGCTGGCGATCGGTCAGCCCTTCGATGAGCTGGCGCTGGTCTGCGAAAGGGTCAAGCCCCAGGCGTTGGTGCTGTTTTCCAATCACGCGCCGACCAGTGATTTACCGCGACGTTTGAATCGTCTGGCGATGAGCCTGGATTGCCAGTTGATGCTGGCCGGTGACGCGTCGGAACTGGCGCAGGAGAGCCTGGACGGATCGTCCATTGGCTGCCTGGGTAACGAAGGAGTGGTGATGCGTCAGCGCCTGAAACAGTTCCTGGCAGGCAACCTGGACACCTGAATCACAGATGCAGGGTCGGATGGGTCAGTCGATGCTGCTGAAGAATGTACTGGCGCAGGCGCTCGGTTTCATCCTTGTCGCTCTGACTCAACTGATAGGCATAGAAGCCGTTCTCGGTTTCTCTCTCGAAGGTGCCGCGCAACGCTATACGTTCGTAGCCTGACGGGCTGAACCACAACGCGAAATGCTTGGGCGGTTTGGTCTTGTTGCGAACTTCCAGCAAAACCCCTTTGAACGACACTTCATGCACCCACATCGTGCCGGGTTGGCCGACGGCATTCTCCAGGGCGACCGGTTCTTCGAGGACCAGGCGCCATGGCCGGACCAGCGGTCCGTCTTCATAAATGCTGGGAACGCCGAGACGTAAATGCAGCGCGTGAAATTCGTCTTCCACCAGGTGCAGCGGGAAGGTCATTTGCTGATTTTCGAAGTTGGCCTGGATCGTGACTTGCTCATGAGCAGCAAGGCGCGTGAGCAAGTCACGAATTTGCGAACCACCATTTACAAGCAGACTCGACGTCGCATCCCGCACATTGAGTTGCGGGTTGTGTTGCATGGTCTGGATAAAATCCAGCTCATCCTGGGTCAGGAGTGCGTCGCGCTGCATGATTGGCTCGAAAGGAAAAGTAACAAAGTCATCGGTGATTGTAGTTAATGACAATCAATTATCGGTTTTGTTTGCGCCGTTCGTCGGTTTGAGCGCGGCGAGCTCGGCCTGAAGCTCTGCCACTTGCGCTTCAAGCTGCGCTACCCGCTGCTGCGCCTTGACCTGCACGGTGACGTCCTTTTGCACGCCGACAAAATACGTCTGACCGTCACTCGGGTTTTTCACCGTCGAAAGCGACAGCTCATTCCAGAAGGGCGTGCCGTCCTTGCGGTAGTTTCGCAGGATTTCCCGGCAGGAGCCGCCACTGCTCAACGCATTGCGAATCAAGGGCAGCGCTTCCTGGTCGCGGTCACCTGATTGCAGAAAGCGGCAATCCTGGTAGAGGATTTCTTCGCTGGTGTAACCGGTCAGCCGTTCAAATGCAGGGTTGACGTAAATCAGGATGTTGTCGTGTTCACCTTCTTTTTCGGCAATCACGATGCCGTCGTTGGACGCGTTAATCACCATTTGCAGCAATTGTGCGTTGATCATCGGAGAATCCTTTCCAGATTGATTGAGCGCAGCATTCTAAAAGAACTCTAGCGGCCTTCAATGCTTAATGAGAGCTAATCGCAGCTTTTTTGCTGTGGCTGTTAATATCCCTCATCTTTTTACTCAGCTTCAGGATCAGATTGATGAAAGTCGCCATCTTTTCGGGCTCGGTGTACGGCACGGCTGAAGAAGTCGCTCGCCACGCTGCGAATATTTTGAAAGCCGCGGGCTTCGAAACCTTTCACAACCCGCGCGCAAGCCTTGCCGATGTACAGGCGTTTGGCCCGCAAGCCTTTCTGGCAGTGACTTCGACCACGGGCATGGGCGAACTGCCGGACAACCTGCAACCGTTGTATTTCGCCATTCGTGACCAATTGCCGGCCGCCTGGCGTGGTTTGCCGGGCGCGGTGATCGGCCTGGGCGATGCGAGCTACGGCGATACGTTCTGTGGCGGCGGTGAACTGATGCGCGAGCTGTTCGGCGAACTGGGCATCCGCGAAGTGCTGCCAATGCTGCGCCTGGATGCCAGCGAAAGCGTCACCCCGGAAACCGATGCCGAACCCTGGCTGGCGGAACTCGTCACCGCTCTGCAGGGCTGAGTGGCCATTCGTGCCGCAAGGCGAGCCAGGATTGTGCCGCTTCGTGGCTGCTGACCGGTTCGCTGACCCCTTGTTGGCGGCGGTACTTTGACATGGATCCAAGCTGTCTGGCGCAGTGACTCGCTAGGTCATCAAGCTGGCTGCCAATGCAACTACATGAACCCCGGGGGCTGACTAGACTGCTAAACGTGAGCAAAACAATAAGAACAGGAGTTCCTTGTCGTGAGCGTAGCCCCCGTCCAATCGCCCCACAGTGTCAAAGACCAGGTCAGTGCCGCCGAGTGGCAGACCCGTGTCGATCTGGCCGCCTGTTATCGTCTGGTCGCCCTGCATGGCTGGGATGATCTGATCTTCACGCACATTTCCGCCAAGGTGCCGGGCACTGAAGATTTCCTGATCAACCCGTTCGGGTTGATGTTCCACGAGATTACCGCGTCGAGCCTGGTCAAGGTCGATCAGGCCGGCAATAAGCTGATGGACAGCCCCTACGAGATCAACCCGGCGGGCTACACCATCCACAGCGCCGTGCACGAAGTGCGGCACGATGTCGTCTGTGTATTGCACACGCACACGGCGGCCGGCGTTGCGGTGTCGGCGCAGAAGCAAGGCGTTTTGCCGATCAGCCAACAGTCGCTGTTTGTTCTGTCGAGCCTGGCGTATCACGCCTATGAAGGCGTTGCGCTGAACCACGAAGAGAAGGCGCGGCTGCAGGCCGACCTCGGTGAAAACAATTTCCTGATGCTGCACAACCACGGGTTGCTGACCTGCGGCGGCACCATCGCTGACACGTTCCTGATGATGTTCACCTTCCAGCGCGCCTGCGAAATCCAGGTGCTGGCACAGAACGGTGGTGCGGAACTCATCGCCATCGAACCGCAGATTCTGGCGGGCGCCAAGGCGATGATCGCCGGCGTCACCAAAAGTGCACAAGGGATGGGCGGCGCACTGGCCTGGCCGGCGCTGCTGCGCAAACTCGATAAACAAGACGCGGGATATAAACTCTGATGCCTCTCGCCGAGATCCCCCTGTGTGTCTGGCGCAAGCGCAGCCAGACGTTCGTCTTTCGTGATCAGACGGTGCGTTACTGGACGGCGGGGCAGGGTGAGCCGCTGTTGCTCATTCATGGCTTCCCGACCGCCAGCTGGGACTGGCATTACCTGTGGCAGCCGCTGGCCCAGCGTTATCGGGTGATTGCCTGCGACATGCTCGGTTTCGGCGATTCAGACAAACCGGTGGATCATGAATACAGCCTCTTGGCGCAAGCCGATCTGCAACAGGCGTTGCTGGAACATTTGAACGTCGAGCAGCCGGTGCACGTGCTCGCCCACGATTATGGCGACAGCGTGGCTCAGGAACTGTTGGCCCGGCATTACGAGGCGCGCATTCACCTCGCCAGTTGCGTGTTCCTCAATGGGGGGCTGTTTCCTGAAACCCATCGTCCGGTACTGATGCAAAAACTGTTGCTCAGCCCGGTGGGCTGGATGATCGGTCGCGCGTTTTCCCGTGATGCGCTGGTGAAGAGTTTCCGCCAGATTTTCGGACCGCAGAGCCGTCCTACCGAGAGTGAGATGGATGATTTCTGGAGCCTGATCGACAGCAATCACGGGCCACGGATCATGCACAAGCTGATTGCCTACATCCCCGAACGTCGGGTTCAGCGCGAGCGTTGGGTGAGTGCCATGCAGCGCGGCGAAGTGCCGTTGCGGGTGATCGATGGCGAGGTCGATCCGATCTCTGGCGGGCACATGGTTGAACGCTATCGGGAGCTGATCCCGAACCCGGATACGGTCCTGCTGCCCGGCATCGGCCATTACCCGCAAACCGAAGCACCGGCTCAGGTGCTCAAGCATTATCTGGCGTTTCGCGACCGGCTGATTTCAACGCCGCTGAAAGTGGCCTGTTCGTAGACATCACCGCAACCTTGCCGGCGAATGCGTCCTTGAGGGTTGTGGTGCCTGTCGGATTGCCATCGCCGGCAAGCCGGCTCCTACAGGGTTTTTGTGGTGTCTGATGAGTTTGGGGCACCCCGGTCCTGTAGGAGCCGGCTTGCTGGCGATGGCCCGTGACTCGGTCCACGCGCTCATCATCCCCCGGCCTTATCGAGCACCATTCAGCCTACCCCGTGTTCATTGTGACCCGCGGCGCCTTGCCTGAGACTCGGACTTATTGTCCCTCGGCCTGCTGGAGTCCCCCCTAATGAATGAGCCTGTGCGCTTCGAAGATAAAGTCGTGATCATCACCGGAGCCGGTGGTGGCCTGGGCCGCGCTCATGCGCTGTTGTTCGCGAAACAGGGCGCCAGGGTGCTGGTCAACGATCTCGGAGGCTCGGCGCAAGGTGAAGGTGCAAACGCTTCGGCAGCAGACCGCGTAGTCGCGGAAATCCGTGAGGCCGGCGGCATTGCCGAGGCCAACCATGACTCCGTCACCGACGGCGACAAAATCGTCCAGAACGCCCTCGACGTTTTCGGCCGTGTCGACGTGGTGGTCAACAACGCCGGGATTCTGCGGGACAAGACTTTCCACAAAATGGACGATGCCGATTGGGACCTGGTCTATCGCGTCCACGTCGAAGGCGCCTACAAAGTTACCCGTGCCGCCTGGCCTCATATGCGCGAGCAAAATTACGGTCGCGTGATCTTCACCGCATCGACTTCGGGGATTTACGGCAACTTCGGCCAGTCCAACTACGGCATGGCCAAACTCGGCCTCTACGGCCTGACCCGCACCCTGGCCATCGAAGGCCGCAAAAACAACATCCTGGTCAACGCCATTGCGCCTACCGGCGGCACCCGCATGACCGAAGGCCTGATCCCGCCGCAAGTGTTCGAACAACTCAAGCCGGAACTGGTCAGCCCGCTGGTGGTGTACCTCGCCAGCGAAAACTGCCAGGAAACCTCGGGGTTGTTTGAGGTCGGTGGCGGCTGGATGGGCAAGGTGCGTTGGGAGCGCAGCCTCGGCGCCGGGTTCGATCCACGGGCCGGGTTTTCACCGGAAGATGTGGCGGCGCACTGGCAGCAGATCTGCGACTTCGAAGGCGCAGCGCATCCGAAGGACAACATCGAAGCACTGAAGGAAATGATGGGCAACTTGCAGAAGTATTCCCTCTGATTCCTTCGCCTCGCGCAGGGCTCGCCTGAGTCCTGCCTCCCCAAAACCATCGCCCATAAAAAAGGCCGCTGCAAACGCAGCGGCCAAAGTAAGACGTTGGATCAAGGAGCTACAAATCAACGTCAGTGAACACGGGGCGATGAGTCGAAACCTTCGACACATCTGAAATCTGTCGCCAATGGCGCGGACTGATCACACGCCATCGCTGTGTGCTGTCAGGCTGTTGCCGTGAAAGCCCGACAAGAATAAGCGCTTGAGTCCAAAGGAAAAATAGCGATTCCAGACATGCAGTATTGCAGCCTGGGCAATAGTCTCGCGCTCATGCATCCGGCTGATGAACCTCCATCCACTTCATCCATACCTCGCGCAACTCCCCGCGCCGCAAGGCCATTCATCCTTTAGAGCGACACAACGAATACCTCCTTGGTGCGCTTATCGCTCCCGACCTGCGGCAGTAGGGTGTGGCCTTCTGTCACTCACCGGGGAAGACGCATGACAAAAACAACAATGCGCGCCATCTTCACACCGCAGGCGCTGGCCGCTGCGGTGGCCTTGGGTTGCTGTGCCCAGGCGCAGGCCGTTTCATTCAACATTGGCGAAATCGAGGGGACATTCGACTCCTCGCTGTCCGTCGGCGCGAGTTGGGGCATGCGCGATGCCGATAAATCGCTGGTGGGCATCGTCAACGGCGGGACCGGCCAGGCGTCGACCGGTGACGACGGGCGTCTGAACTTCAAGAAGGGCGAAACCTACTCCAAGATCTTCAAGGGTATTCACGACCTCGAACTGAAGTACGGCGACACCGGCATGTTCGTCCGTGGCAAGTATTGGTACGACTTCGAACTGAAGGACGAAGACCGCGAGTTCAAGCCGATCAGCGATCACAATCGCAAAGAAGGTTCCAAGTCTGCCGGCGCGCAGATCCTCGATGCGTTCGTCTATCACAACTACTCCATCGCCGATCTGCCGGGCACCTTTCGCGCAGGCAAACAGGTGGTCAGTTGGGGCGAAAGTACCTTCATCGGCAACTCGATCAACAGCATCAACCCGGTCGACGTTTCAGCGTTCCGCCGTCCTGGCGCGGAAATCAAGGAAGGCCTGATTCCGGTGAACATGCTGTTCGCCTCCCAGGGCCTGACCGACAGACTGACGGTGGAAGGCTTCTATCAACTGGAGTGGGACCAGACCGTTCTCGACAACTGCGGCACCTTCTTCGGCGGGGACGTGGCGGCAGATGGTTGCAACACGGGATACACGGTCGCCAGCCCGGCGATTGCACCGTTGCAACCGATCGCTGCCGCTTTTGGCCAAGGCTTCCAGGTCGGCAAGGAAGGGGTGATCGTGCCCCGTGGCGGCGACCGCGACGCCCGCGACTCCGGGCAATGGGGCACGGCGTTGCGTTGGCTGGGTGATGACACCGAGTACGGCCTGTACTTCATGAACTACCACAGCCGCACGCCGAATGTCGGCACCACCACTGCCGGCGCGGGGACGCTGGCACGGATTCCGGCCATCGTCGGTACCGCCAACGCCATTGCACCCGGCACCGGTTCGGCCTTGGCCCAGAGCGTGATGCTCGGTCGCGGTCAGTACTACCTCGAATACCCGGAAGACATCCGCCTCTACGGCGCGAGTTTCTCCACCACCTTGCCGACCGGCACCGCATGGACCGGCGAGATCAGCTACCGCCCCAACGCACCGGTACAGGTCAACAGCACCGACCTGACACTGGCCTTGCTCAACCCGATTGCCGGCGGCGCGGCCTCGCCAATCGCCACGACCCCCGGGGCGGATAACAAAGGCTATCGCCGCAAGGAAGTGACGCAAATCCAGAGCACCCTGACGCACTTCATCGATCAGATCGCCGGCGCGGACCGTTTGACCCTGGTGGGTGAGGCGGCCGTTGTTCACGTCGGCGGGCTGGAAGACAAAAGCAAGCTGCGTTACGGCCGCGACTCGGTCTACGGACAGTACGGTTTCCGCGGTGATACCGACGGTTTCGTCACCTCGACGTCCTGGGGCTACCGCGCCCGCGCGATCCTTGATTACAACAACGTCATCGCCGGGATCAATTTCAAACCCAACCTGTCGTGGTCCCATGACGTCGCCGGTTACGGCCCCAACGGGCTGTTCAACGAAGGCGCCAAAGCCATCAGCGTCGGCGTCGATGCGGACTATCGCAACACCTACACCGCGAGCTTGAGTTACACCGATTTCTTCGGCGGTGACTACAACACCCTGGAAGATCGCGACTTCCTGGCGCTGAGCTTTGGCGTGAACTTCTGATCTGGCTGAGAAGGATGATTTCAATGCGCAAAATGATTCTGCAATGCAGCGTTCTGGCCCTGAGCCTGTTGGCCGTTGATGTAATGGCCGCGGTGTCGCCGGAAGAAGCCAACAAACTCGGTACCAGCCTGACGCCGTTGGGCGCCGAGAAGGCGGGTAATGCCGATGGCTCGATTCCGGCATGGACCGGCGGCATCCCGAAAAACGCCGGTGCGGTGGACAGTAAAGGGTTCCTTGCCGACCCGTTCGCCAATGAAAAACCGCTGTTTACCATCACGGCGGCAACCGTCGACAAATACAAGGACAAGCTCTCCGACGGCCAGATCGCGATGTTCAAACGCTACCCGGAGACCTACAAGATCCCGGTCTATCCGACCCACCGTACAGTGGCCGTGCCACCGGACATCTACGAGTCGGCCAAGCGCAGCGCGCTGAATGTAACGCCGATCAACGACGGCAATGGCCTGGCCAATTTCACCGGCAATCGCTACTACGCGTTTCCGATTCCGAAGAACGGCGTTGAGGTGATCTGGAACCACGTCACCCGTTATCACGGCGGTAACTTGCGTCGCACCATCACCCAGGCCACGCCGCAGTCCAATGGCGACTTCACGGTGATCCGCTTCAAGGATGAGGTCGCAGTGCCTTCGCTGCTGGGGGACTTGAAACCCGGCAGCGACGACAACGTGCTCAGCTACTTCAAGCAGGAAGTCACGGCGCCGGCGCGGTTGGCGGGCAACGTGTTGCTGGTTCACGAGACCCTCGACCAGGTCAAGGAACCGCGCAAGGCCTGGATCTACAACGCCGGCCAGCGTCGCGTGCGACGTGCACCGCAGGTGGCCTATGACGGCGTCGGCACCTCGTCCGACGGGTTGCGCACCACCGACAACTTCGACATGTTTTCCGGCGCACCGGATCGCTACGACTGGAAGCTGATCGGCAAGAAGGAAATGTACATCCCTTACAACAGCTACAAGCTCGACTCGCCCAACCTCAAGTACACCGATGTGATCAAGGCCGGGCATATCAATCAGGACCTCACACGCTACGAGTTGCACCGGGTCTGGGAGATTGTCGCCACGGTCAAGCCCAACGAACGGCACGTGTACGCCAAGCGTCACATGTACATCGACGAAGACAGCTGGCAGGTGGCACTGGCCGATCACTATGACGGTCGCGGTCAGCTGTGGCGTGTGGCCGAAGGTCATGCCCAGTTCTACTACGATCACCAGGTGCCGGCCTACACCGTTGAAGCGCTGTACGACTTGATCGCCGGTCGCTACATCGCACTGGGGATGAAGAACGAGGAGAAGCGCAGCTTCGAATTCGGTATCGATGCCAAAGCAGGTGACTACACGCCAGCAGCGCTGCGGAGTACAGGGGTGAGGTAATCATTCCTACAGGCTCTACAGAAAAAGGTGACTTCGCGGTCACCTTTTTTATAGGTGTCGATAAGTGTGTTGAATACTTCTTCAACAAGCCGTGTAGAGAGGGCTAGGGTGGCGCCACAATTATAAAAAGGCGCACCACTATGACCGCCATGACCCCGTGTCTGGACCGTCCTGGACTTCTGCCCCGTTTGTCGTCCCACCACCAGTCTCGCGAGCGGCTGATCGAGCCGTTACTGGCCTCGACCGCACGCGTGAAATTGCTCTGTGCGCCGGCTGGCAGTGGCAAGAGTGCGCTGCTGATCGAATGCCTGTTGCAGGCACCGGAGCAGTGTCGGGTCTGTTGGTTGCCGTTGGCGGGGGAGCCGATGGAGGCTGCCGATTTTCGGAAGCGGCTGGCCCACGCGTTGGGATTGGCCACGGCAGACGAATCCGCATTGCTGTCATCGCTGGCTCAATGGCAGACGCCGACCTGGCTGTGCCTCGATGACTATTGCCGCACGCCCAACCCGGAGCTGGACCTGCTGCTCGACCGGTTGCTGGCCATCAGCAGCCCGATGATTACCTGGTGGCTCAGTGGTCGCCGCCGCCCGCAATGCAATTGGCCACGCTTGTTGCTCGCCGATGAGCTGTACGACTGCGAGCGCGCCACGCTGGCCTTCACTCAAACGGAAATTGCCCGACTGCTGCATCACCTGGAGCCGGAGCAGGCAGCGAAACGTGCCGGCAGGATCATCGAACTCAGCGGTGGCTGGTGCGCAGGTGTGCGGATAGCGCTGCTGCAAAAATGCGACTGGTCGCGCAACGAGTCGCTGCACGGTCGGCCGGACACCCTGCACGATTACCTCGAACACGAATTGTTCGGCATGCTGACCCCGGAGCTGGCAGAAGCCTGGCGGGTGCTGGCCCATTTGCAGCGATTCAATGCGCGGTTATGCGACCACCTGTTCGGTGCAGGCGAGGGCGCCCAATGCCTGAGCACGTTGCAGGCGTTGGGCTGCTTCATCGAGCCCTGGCAGGACTCGACCGACTGGCTGCAGATTTTCACCCCCCTCACGCAATTGATGCGCGAAGAGCAATGGCCGGCGGGACGTTCCTGGCATCGCCGCGCTTGTCAGTGGTTCGCCGCCGAACTGGACTGGAAAGCTGCGTTTGAACAAGCCTTGCTGGCCGAAGAGTTCGAGGTCGCGGTCAGCCTGTTGCAGCATTTCAGTTTCGAGCATCTGTTCGAAGAGCAGACCGTGGTGCTGTTGTTGCGTCTGCATGAGCACAAAGGCGACGAGCTGATGCTTGGCTCGCCGCAACTGGTGGGGCTGATCACCGCGGCGTTGCTGTTTGCCGGGCGGTTCGAGCAGGCGGGTGAGTGCATCGGGCATTTGTCACGCTTCGCCCCTCAGCCGTCGGCGTTGCATCAACGGCAGCTGATGGCGCGTTGGCAGGCGATGCAGGGTTGGCTGTTGCATTTGCAGGGGCGCATGGAGCCTTCGCGCGCGCATTTGCTTGAGGCACTCGACGAACTCGACCCCTCGCTCTGGACGGCTCGGCTGATGTGCCTGTCAGCGCTGACCCAGCAAGCCTTGCTCAGGGGCGAGCTCGACGTGGCGCAGGCGACCAACCGTGAGGCGTTGTGCCTGGCGCGTGCGCAAGGTTCGCTGGTGTTCGAAGGGCTGCTGGAGCTCGATCATGCGCAATTGCTCGAGCAGCGTGGAGCGTCCGGCCGGGCTGAAACCCTGCTGGCCAACATGCATGGCTTGCTCGTCCAGCAGCAACCGCTGGCCCAACCGCTGCTGGGGCGGATTGCCTTGCAGCGCGGACGCTTGAGCCTGTGTCAGGGACGAGAGACGCAGGCGGCCGCTTACTTCGAGAGCGGCCTGCAAATCTGCCTACGCAGCCAGGACAAACGCGTGCTGTACGGTTTCCTCGGCCTCGCGCAATTGGCCGCCAATCGCCAGGACTACGCCCAGGCTTTTGTCCTGCTGCGTGACGCCGAACGATTGATGCAACAGCGACGGATTCCAGACACGGTCTACCGCAGTGTTCTGTTGCAATACAGCTGCCATTTCTGGCTACAGCAGGGCCGTCCGGATTTGGCCCATGAAGCCCTGACCCGGGTGCTGCGCCACTATCACGGCGTCCATGCTCGTCAGGCGCCGCCGGCGACGCTGGAGCTGATTCCCGGCCTTGAATACCTGCTGGTGCTGACCGAAGTGTATCGAGGGCAGGCGCCAAACCCTCTGGTGCAGCTCGAGGCTCAGTTGCACTGGGCGCGTCAACGGGGAATGGCGGGGCTGCAAGCGCAATTGCACCTGGCGCTGGCAGAAGTGGCCTGGCTGACGGGCGACATGCCTGCCGCTCGCGAGGCGATGCAGGAAGGTTTGGCACTGGTCGAGCGCTGCAATCTTCAACAGGCCCTGCGCGATCTGCAATTGCGCCAGCCACGCTTGCCGGAGGCGATCGGGCGTACCGAGTCGGGTAACCCTGCTGAACCGTTGGCTTCGGTCCAGAACCGCTTGAGTCAGCGTGAAATAGAAGTGCTTGAGTTAGTCGCTCTGGGTAACTCCAATCAACAGATAGCTGATCAGTTGTTCATATCGTTACATACCGTTAAAACCCACGCGCGGCGGATCAATGGGAAGTTGGGTGTAGAACGAAGGACTCAGGCTGTGGCCAAAGCCAAAGTTCTGGGGATTGTTATTTGAAGTGTTCGGTATGTTTACGTCTGCATACAAGTTGCGGGGTGTACTAAGTTAATTGAGTTGTTTATAAAGTGGGCGTCGCCCCGTCAATCAGTGTTTATCTTTTTTGAATGTGTTTTGGCCGACTTCCATTATTAGTAAGGATGCTATTTGTGAGTAATAAGTTGCTGGAAGAAGTAAGTAAGAAGCTGGCTGAGGTGTTCGGTCATATGGGGTATTCCATCAGCGTCGATGAGACCTACCTGAATTCGGTAGTGGTCAACGACGAGGGGAAACAGGTAGTTGATTACTCCGAGAGTTTGAGCTGGGCTGTCATGGAAAAAGTGCAGGCGGATGAGTTGCCTGCTTTCAATACTGTTTACGCAGGCATCTTTTCCGAACGGTGGACTTTTGATAAAGCTGATCGAGTTGCCGGTTTGGACATCATCGATCTTAATAATGCAGGTCGTGTTGTGGTCGAGTCCTACCGAAGCAAGTAATCACGGCAGTAGGCTGACAACTTAGTTAGCCAGTGAAAGCGGATGGCTCATACCCCATTCGCCAACTTACGGCCCGCGTCGCCGCCAGCAATCGCTGCGCCGCCGGGCCGTTTTCGTCGGCGTGAAACAGTGACGCCGGGCCAACGATAGTCATGACGGCCACCACATTTCCCACCGCGTTGAACACTGGGGCCGACAACGCATCGACGCCGGGCATCAACAAACCATGCACATGGTGCAGGCCGCGCTCGCGGATCTGTTCACACAAGGTCACATAAGCCTGATCGTCCGCCAACGTATGGGAATTGCTTGCCAGCACTTCCTGCTCGCGCAAATCCACCGTTTCACGCTTGGGCAGATAAGCGCCGAACACCAATCCCGTGGATGAACTGAGCAACGGCAACACAGAGCCCAATTGCGTCACCACGGTCACCGCGCGCACCGCCGGTTCGATATGCACCACGGTTGCGCCCTGATTGCCCCACACCGCCAAAAAACACGTTTCATTCAATTCATCGCGCAGTTCGGCCAGGGGCAGGGCGGCGACTTTCAGCACGTCCATACTGTTAAGTGCGGCCAACCCCACGCGCAGCGCTTCGCGGCCCAGGCCGTAATGGTTGGTGGCGGTGTTCTGTTCGGCAAAACCACTGGCGATCAACGCCTGTAGATAGCGGTGAACCTTACTTGCCGGCATCTGCACATGCTCGGCCAGGCGCGACAGTGAAGTCGATGGCGACAACTCGGCCAGTGCCTTGAGGATGTCGGTGCCGACCTCGGCCGAGCGGACTTTCTGTTTGTCGTTGTTGCGCGGCGTTTCCATGGAGGCAGTCTGATCCCGGGACGAATGGGCGTCTTTATAGCTTGACGGTCAATACCAATCAAATTACGTTATGCGTAATTGAATTACGATAAAAATAACCCAGGCGTGCCGAGACCTCTGCAACAGAGCGACAGGCCATTGCCTACTCCCTGTTCAGGAGGCTCCATGAACCTCGATTCAACGGCGCCCGCGCTGGCTTATCAGTCCGGTTTCGGCAATGAGTTCAGCAGTGAAGCGTTGCCTGGCGCACTGCCCGTCGGCCAGAACTCCCCGCAAAAAGCCCCATACGGCCTCTACACTGAGCTGTTCTCCGGCACCGCGTTCACCATGGTTCGCGCCGAAGCGCGGCGGACCTGGATGTACCGCATTCAGCCGTCGGCCAATCACCCGGCGTTCGTCAAACTGGATCGGCAACTGGCCGGCGGACCGTTGGGTGAAGTGACCCCCAATCGCCTGCGCTGGAACCCGTTGGACATCCCGACCGAGCCCACCGATTTCATTGACGGGCTGGTGAGCATGGTTGCCAATTCGGCGGCGGAAAAACCGGCCGGAATCAGCATTTACCATTACCGTGCCAACCGCTCCATGGAGCGCGTGTTCTTCAACGCGGATGGCGAACTGCTGCTGGTGCCGGAGCTGGGCCGCCTGCGCATTGCCACCGAACTGGGCGTGCTGGAACTCGAGCCGCTGGAAATCGCCGTACTGCCGCGTGGTCTGAAATTTCGCGTCGAACTGCTCGACCCGCAGGCGCGTGGCTACATTGCGGAAAACCACGGCGCGCCATTGCGCCTGCCGGACCTCGGACCGATCGGCAGCAACGGTCTGGCCAATCCACGGGACTTCCTGACCCCGGTCGCTCATTACGAAAATCTCAAGCAGCCGACCACCCTGGTGCAGAAATTCCTCGGCCAGTTGTGGGGTTGCGAGCTCGATCATTCGCCGCTGAACGTGGTCGCCTGGCACGGTAATAACGTGCCGTACAAATATGACCTGCGCCGTTTCAACACCATTGGTACGGTCAGCTTCGATCATCCGGATCCTTCGATTTTCACCGTCCTGACTTCGCCGACCAGCGTCCACGGCCTGGCCAATCTCGACTTCGTGATCTTCCCGCCACGCTGGATGGTCGCCGAAAAAACCTTCCGTCCACCGTGGTTTCACCGCAACCTGATGAACGAATTCATGGGCCTGATCAAGGGCGAGTACGACGCCAAGGCCGAAGGCTTCGTGCCCGGCGGTGCGTCGCTGCACAGCTGCATGAGCGCCCACGGCCCGGACGGCGAAACCTGCACCAAGGCAATCAACGCGCAGCTTGCACCCGCGAAAATCGACAACACCATGGCCTTCATGTTCGAGACCAGCCAGGTGCTGCGCCCGAGTCGCTTCGCCCTCGACTGCCCACAGCTGCAACCCCATTACGATGCCTGCTGGGCCACGCTGCCCGCCACTTTCGACCCGACCCGGAGATAACCCATGACTCAGACTTCCATCACTCGTAGCTGGGTTGCCTCCGCCAACGGCCATGTCGACTTCCCCCTGCAAAACCTGCCGCTGGGCGTGTTCAGCGTGAAGGGCTCTGCGCCGCGCAGTGGCGTGGCGATTGGCGAACACATCTTTGATCTGCAAGCGGCACTCGACGCCGGCCTGTTCGACGGCGCTGCAAAAGCGGCGGTCGAAGCCTCCCGTGGCGGTCAGCTCAATGCGTTTTTCGAACTCGGCCGCGAGGCTCGTGTTGCCCTGCGTGAGCGCTTGATCGAACTGTTCAAGGAAGGCAGCACCCTGCACGGCAAGATCGAAGCCCAAGGTGCAAAACTGCTGCCGCTGGCGGCGAACTGCGAGATGCACCTGCCGGCAAAAATCAACGATTACACCGACTTCTACGTCGGCATCGAGCACGCGCAAAACGTCGGCAAACTGTTCCGTCCCGACAACCCGCTGCTGCCGAACTACAAGTACGTGCCGATCGGTTACCACGGCCGCGCATCGACCATTCGCCCGTCCGGCACCGACGTTCGCCGGCCGAAAGGCCAGACCCTGCCGGCCGGTCAGACCGAACCGACCTTTGGCCCGTGTGCACGGCTGGATTACGAACTGGAACTGGGCATCTGGATCGGCCAGGGCAACGACATGGGCGACTCGATTGCCATCGGCGACGCCGCCGATCACATCGCCGGTTTCTGCCTGCTCAACGACTGGTCGGCGCGGGATATCCAGGCGTGGGAATACCAGCCTTTGGGGCCGTTCCTGTCGAAGAGTTTCATTACCAGCATCTCGCCATGGGTGGTGACGGCCGAAGCGCTGGAGCCGTTCCGTCGTGCGCAACCGGCGCGTCCGGAAGGCGATCCGCAGCCGCTGCCTTACCTGTTCGACAAACGTGACCAGGCCGCGGGTGCCTTCGACATCGAACTGGAAGTGCTGCTGCTCACCGAAGGCATGCGCGAGCAGAACCTGCCGGCCCATCGACTGACCCTGAGCAACACCCGGCACATGTACTGGACCGTGGCGCAAATGGTCGCGCACCACAGCGTCAACGGCTGCCAGTTGCAGGCCGGCGATCTGTTCGGTTCGGGCACTTTGTCGGGGCCGGAAAACGGTCAGTTCGGCAGCCTGCTGGAAATCACCGAGGGCGGTAAAAAGCCGATCGAACTGGCTTCCGGCGAAGTGCGTAAATTCCTTGAGGACGGCGACGAAATCATCCTGCGCGCCCGTTGCAGCCGCGACGGTTTTGCCTCCATCGGTTTCGGCGAATGCCGCGGCAAAGTGCTGCCGGCGCGTTAAGAGGAACGGGTCATGGAACTCTATACCTACTACCGTTCGACCTCGTCTTACCGGGTGCGTATCGCCTTGGCGTTGAAGGGCCTGGATTACCGGGCGCTGCCGATCAACCTGATCGCGCCGCCGGGCGGTGAGCATCGCCAGCCACCGTATCTGGCGATCAATCCGCAAGGCCGGGTGCCGGCCTTGCGCACCGACGAAGGCGAGTTGCTGATCCAGTCTCCGGCGATCATCGAGTACCTGGAGGAACGTTATCCACAGGTGCCGCTGCTGTCCAAAGACCTCGCCGCTCGCGCGCATGAGCGCGGTGTGGCGGCGGTGATTGGCTGCGACGTGCATCCGCTGCACAACGTCAGCGTGCTCAACAGGCTGCGGCAGTTGGGCCACGACGAACCGCAGGTGGTCGAGTGGATCGGGCACTGGATCAGCCAAGGGCTGGCGACGGTGGAACAGTTGATTGGTGATGAAGGTTATTGCTTCGGCGCTGAACCGGGGCTGGCGGATGTGTACCTGATTCCGCAGCTGTACGCGGCTGAACGTTTCAACATTTCGCTGGAGGCATACCCACGGATTCGTCGAGTGGCGACGCTGGCCGCGACGCATCCAGCGTTCATGAAAGCGCACCCGGCCAATCAGCCAGACACTCCTTGAAAACATCACACCGCCCCCTGTAGGAGCCAGCTTGCTCGCGATGAACGATAACGCGGTGTTCCTGACT
Source organism: Pseudomonas sp. BF-RE-25 (assembly GCF_019956105.1). Lineage (NCBI taxonomy): Bacteria > Pseudomonadati > Pseudomonadota > Gammaproteobacteria > Pseudomonadales > Pseudomonadaceae > Pseudomonas > Pseudomonas sp. BF-RE-25. Next base: position 10,695 of record NZ_JAHBDB010000003.1, on the reverse strand, counting down.
GACCGCGGCGTATCAATCGCCAGCAAGCCGGCTCCTACAGGTTCAATTGCCGCACAATTCCCTGTAGGAGCGAAGCTTGCTCGCGAAGAACGATAACGCGGTGTTCCTGATGGACCGCGGCGTTTGAATCGCCAGCAAGCTGGCTCCTACAGGTTCAAATGCCGCGCAGTTTTTTGTAGGAGCCGGCTTGCCGGCGATGAACGATAACGCGGTGTTCCTGACTGACCGCGGCGTCTGAATCGCCAGCAAGCCGGCTCCTACAGGGTCAAATGCCGCGCAGTTTTTTGTAGGAGCCGGCTTGCCGGCGATGAACGATAACGCGGTATTCCTGACTGACCGCGGCGTTTGAATCGCCAGCAAGCTGGCTCCTACAGATTCAAATACCGCGCAATTCCCTGTAGGAGCGAAGCTTGCTCGCGAAGAACGATAACGCGGTGTTCCTGACTGACCGCGGCGTTTGAATCGCCAGCAAGCTGGCTCCTACAGGTTCAAATACCGCGCAGTTTTTTGTAGGAGCCGGCTTGCTGGCGATGAACGATAACGCGGTATTCCTGACTGACCGCGGCGTTTGAATCGCCAGCAAGCTGGCTCCTACAGGTTCAAATACCGCGTAGTTTTTTGTAGGAGCCGGCTTGCCGGCGATGAACGATAACGCGGTATTCCTGACTGACCGTGGTGTTTGAATCGCCAGCAAGCCGGCGCCTGCAGGTTCAGTGGACGATTGAGTTGGGGGGCAGGTGCCCGAGTCGTTCGGTCAGGCGGATCCGCTGGATCGGGTCGTCGCTGAGCAGCAGCGCATGCTCCAGATCGAAACGCTCGGCGTTCGGGCAGTCCAGCCGCTGGTAAAGGCTGGCCCGGGCCAGGTAGTCGGAGGCGCTGGCGTTGCCCAGTTCAAGCACGCGTTCGGCGTCGATCAACGCGCCAATGTAGTCATCGTGGGAAAGGTGCAACTGGCGCAGGTTACGTGATAACCGCTGGAGCATTTGCACCGGCTCGGCCGTCAGCAAATGTTCGGCGCTGAGTTTCATGTTCGGGCCGTACTGGCGTTGCAGCAGTTCCCGGCAATCGTTGGGGTACAACCGACGACCGCCGCAAGGGTCCAGCAAGTGATCGGCCCCCGGAACCCGCAGCAGGAAATGCCCTGGGAAGTTGACCCCGACCAAGGGGATTTCCAGGCCTCTGGCCAGTTCCAGCGCAATCAGGCCCAGGGCCAATGGCTGGCCACGTCGGCGCTCCAGCACTTTGTCGAGCAAGGCCACTTGCGGTCGCAATGGCGTGAAATCGTCCTGGGCGTATCCCAGATCATTCAGGCGTCGCAACAGCGGCTGGGCCAGCTCGCTGACCGGCAACATCGGCAAGCCGTAACTGACGCGCTGTTGCAGGTCCTTGAAATTCGCCAGTACCGCCTGCGGATCCACCTCTTTATCGTGCTCGACGGCAATCCACAGCGCCGCTTCGAACAGCGCGGGCGGTGATCGTTGCAGGCAGTCGAAAAAGCGTTGGCGGGGCGTCATCAAAATCTCCGGGACATGCCTCGTTTTAGCCTCCCCTGCGGCATTCGTCCAGTGCCGCGCAGGTTATGTCCGAAAGCCTGAATGGCGGCACCGCTTATTCCGGTGCGCTTCTGCAAATTTTGGGCGCAAGCCTATACTGGCGACTACAAGAAGTGATTCGGGAGCCCCTACGATGTTCGCTCTCATGCAAAGCACTCGCCTTGAATCGCTGCATCTGAGCGTCGACTCGGTTACCGGGTTGAAGGCGGTCATTGCTATTCATAACAGCCGTCTGGGGCCTGCCCTGGGCGGGTGTCGTTACCTTGCCTATCCAAGCGACGAGTCCGCGGTCGAGGATGCCATTCGTCTGGCTCAAGGCATGAGTTACAAGGCGGCACTGGCCGGCCTGGCTCAGGGTGGCGGCGTGGCGGTGATTGTTCGACCGGTCCATGTGGAAAACCGCGCCGCGCTGTTCGAAGCGTTCGGGCGCTGCATCAATCAGCTCGACGGGCGCTATATCACGGCCATCGACAGCGGTACCTCAGTGGCGGACATGGATTGCATCGCCCAACAGACCCAGCACGTCACCAGCACCACTTCGGCGGGCGACCCGGCGCCTCACGCGGCGATGGGCGTATTCACCGGCATTCGTGCCACCGCCATGGCTCGCTTGGGCAGCGACAACCTCGAAGGCCTGCGCGTGGCCATACAAGGCCTGGGTAATGTCGGTTATGCCTTGGCCGAGCAGTTACACGCCGCCGGTGCCGAACTGCTGGTCAGCGACATCGATCACGGCAAGGTGCAACTGGCGATGGAGCAACTCGGGGCTCACCCGATTGCCAACGAGGCGTTGCTCAGCACGCCTTGCGACATTCTCGCGCCGTGCGGCCTCGGCGGCGTGCTCAACAGCAACACCGTCACGCAACTGCGATGCTCGGCGGTGGCCGGTTCGGCGAATAACCAACTGACTCATCTGGATGTCGCGGATCAACTGGAACGGCGAGGCATTCTTTATGCGCCGGATTATGTGATCAATGCCGGCGGACTGATCTACGTGTCGCTCAAACACCGAGGCGAAGAGCTGACGACCATCACTGCACACTTGTCGAAAATCAGCTCACGGCTGACCGAAGTGTTCGCCCATGCCCAGGCTGAGAAACGTTCCCCCGCCCGTGTGGCGGATGAGTTGGCGGAGAAAGTCTTGTACCGGTGAAGGCTCGCCGCGTCCTTCACCTCGCTGGCAAATTCTAAAGACCTGACTACGCTGCAAGCGGGATGGCGCAACGCCACCCGCCCGGTTGATGAGGGCCTGCCAGCGTCTGGGGCAATCATGACTGGCGCACTGCTTTTTCGTGATTTCAAGGAGCGAATCATGTCTTCCAGTTCTTCTCTCACCTGCAATTTCACGATCAACTCCAGCCTTGATATTGGCGTGTCGTTTGTCAGCGACGATAACGGCGCCAATTACGGCGGGCAGATCACTATTTTCACCCCCGGCACCGCAGGTCCGGTGAGCACCGGTTTATGGGACAACGACGGCAACGTCTTCTTCACCCTCTACCAGTCTGAAAACCCGGCCATCAACTGCGTTATCAATTCGGGATCGACGCCCGGTTCCTGGGACCCCTACGTGGAGGTCGCCCAGCAAAATGGCCTGATCTGCACCATTACCGGCCCGGTGCCGCAGCCCGGTGAAAACACGTTTGGTTATACCCTCAATGTCACGCAGGGCACGGGCGTTGGTCAGGGCGCCGTAACGGCTCAGGCAGCAGGATCGCCGACGCCGCAATACGTTGCGCGAATGATGCTTCCTGCGGGCGGCAAAGAGGCGTGGACGCTGATCATGCAGGGCAATACCCCGGTGCCCGATGAAATCAGTGTTGGCTCGCCGGTCGTCATGGCGTGGGCGCGATTTGACGACGGGACGCAAGTCGCCGGCGGTGTCTACAAATCCGCCACCCCGACAGACTACAACGTCAAGTTCATGTGGGTGCTGGACGCCAGCGGTAATCAGTACCCCGGTTGGCCCATCGATGTCAGCGATCACGAGGACTTCCTCAACAATGGCTATCTGTTTTCACTGACGCCTGACAGTGAAGAGGTCTACCTGTTGAACGTCGTTGAACGGCCATGGGTGAAATCATGAGCACTTCTTACACCTTCTCCGTCAGCCTGTTCGACGCGAGCGCCAACCCGAACGGGTTGCAGGTTTGGCAGAGCGGCACGTTGACGCTCGACACCGATTCGGTGACGGGCGCATTGGCGCTACCGGATTTTTACCAGGATCCGATCCCGTACGAGGGGAGCACCGCATCGCCATCAACGTCGGCAGGCACCACCATCAAGGCTTCGGGCAAAAGTGCCGAGGCACAGATCACCTTCACGGTGACCTATAACTTTGATGGTTTCCTTTACAACGGTAGCTATGTCGGCGGTTTGATCAGCGTGCTCGACTACGCAGCGCAAGAAACGTATCTCTACGTCATCCAGGGACTTTCTCCGCAGTCGCCATGGGGGGCGTCAGTACGTGGAGGCTCGACAGCTGCAGACGAGCGAACGCCGCGAACGGTTTGAGCCGCGTTTTTCGCAGGCATGAAAAAGGCCCTGAGTCATTCGACTCAGGGCCTGTTCAATTCGGCTGTTGCTTACTTCGGCGTTTTAGCGGCTTTGGCTGGCTTGGTCGGCTCAGCTGTTTCTGCCACTTCAACCTGTTCCGCGACTTCAACAGGCGCGCTCAGCAGCTCGGACAACGCATCCGGCTGGCTCTTGAACGCCTTGGCGAACACATCGCGGTTCTTCGCCATGTAGATCCCGGCTTCTTCCACTTGCTGCTCGGTCAGGGACGGAACGGCTTTTTGCAACACTTCAGCCAGCAATTCGGCCAGTTCGAGCATTTTGTCATGACGGTCAGCTTCGGCTTTATCCATGAACAAGCGCTCCAGATCTCGGCTGCTGCGGTATACCACTTCGACGGCCATTCACCACCTCACATGCCTTCACGATAGTTGTCTGTTTCGACCACTGTGTTTTTATACAGCGAAAAGGATAAGCGAATCCCTGCGCTTTGGGTAGTGGCTTTTTAATGTAGACCGAAATCAGCGTTTGTCAGGTAGACCGCGTTGCTCCATTCGCGGGCAAGCCTCGCTCCTACTGGCAATACCGGCCCTGTAGGAGCGAGCGGTGCGGCGGTCCGACTTGCCCGCGAAGGCGCCCGTCCAGACACCACAAAAGTGTCCACTGGCAGCCTATCGCCATCTCACCATCAACCTCTGGCCTTTTTTCTGCATGCAGAACAACCGTCACGTCCAACCGGCATCATCCGCTCGAACCGAGCTAAGGAAGAATCATCGTGAAAATCAACTGGGCCGAGAACCTGCGGCAGAACGTGCACCAACTGGCCGAATCCCTGGGCAATCTGTTCGTCGAGACCTTTCACTACCTGGCGTTGTTCGCCATCGGTGCGGTGACCGCGTGGGCGGCGGTGATGGAGTTTCTGGGGATGATCGAAGCGGGGCACATCAAGATCGATGACATCTTGCTGCTGTTCATCTACCTCGAACTGGGCGCGATGGTCGGAATTTACTTCAAGACCAATCACATGCCGGTGCGCTTCCTGATCTACGTGGCGATCACCGCGCTGACGCGGCTGCTGATCTCCAACGTCTCGCACCACAATCCGCCGGACCTGGGCATCATTTACCTGTGCGGCGGGATTCTGCTGCTGGCGTTTGCGATTCTGGTGGTGCGTTACGCCTCGTCGCAATTCCCTTCGGTGAAGATCGAACACCCGCAACGCAAGACCGGTGCGGGTTCCAGTGAGCATCCCGAAGTGGAGAAGGGCGAGATTTAAAGCCGCATGGCGGGGCGCGGGTGGGCTTTGGTCGATGGCGGCGGTGGGGTGCGATTGTCGCTGTCGGTCATGGCTTCGAGGATGGTCATTGCGCTGTGACCCTGCTCGATGGCGATGCCGAATTGAATACTTTGCACCAGGCGTTTGAGGCGCTTGGGGTCATTGCGTTGTTCGGCGCTGATCATTCGCTTGGCCACGACGCGGCCGCTGTTGGAGAGGGTCAGCATGATGCTGCCGTCCAGCCCCTGAATGCTCAGGTTGATCTGGTAATCCGGTGCAAAGGCATCGGTAATGAGCTGAAAAGGGTTGTCCATGATGCGTCACCGCCTGATTGAACGTGCAGTTGTTGACCGGCCATGATCGGGTTGGTTCGCAACACCGGACCATTGGCATGTCGCTCGCTGAGGTTTTCAAAAATCCTTTTTGCCTCGTCAGGGATGTAGCAAGGGGCATGCCGGAAAGATTGTCGGACAATGTAGGAGCGAGCTTGCTCGCGATGGTCGTCAACGATTACGCGTGTTTATCGGTAAACGCGGCGCTCTGAAGTCCATCGCGAGCAGGCTCGCTCCTACAAGAACGTTGCCCGTTTCAGGGCATGAATGAGTAGATGATCGCAGACAGTGCAATCAGACCGATCAACACCACAAACACGTTCGACGCCTGGCCCGAATACTGGCGCAAAGCTGGCACGCGACGGATGGCGTACATCGGCATCAGGAACAACAGGCACGCAATGATCGGCCCGCCGAGGGTTTCGATCATGCGCAGGATGCTCGGGTTGAAAGTGGCCACGGCCCAGCAGCTGAGGATCATGAACAGCGCAGTGATGCGGTTCAGCCAGCTCGCCGACATCACCTGGCCACGACCACGCAGACTTTTCACGATCAGGCCCTGAAAGCCTTCGCTGGCGCCGATGTAATGGCCGAGGAAGGATTTGGTGATCGCCACCAGCGCAATCAGCGGCGCGGCGTAGGCAATGACCGGGGTCTGGAAGTGGTTGGCCAGGTACGACAGGATCGAGATGTTCTGTGCCTTCGCAGCCGCCAGATCAGCCGGGGAAAGGGCCAACACGCAGCTGAAACAGAAGAACATCACCGTCACCACCATCATCCCGTGGGCGATGGCGAGGATGCCGCTGCTCTTGCGCTCGGCCTGCTCGCCGTACCGCTGCTTCTGATCGACAGCGAAGGCGGAGATGATCGGCGAATGGTTGAACGAAAACACCATCACCGGGATCGCCAGCCACAGCGTTTTGAAGAACAGCGGCATCGGCATGCCTTCACCGGCGGTGGCGAAGAACGCACCGTTCCAGTTCGGAATCAGACTGATGCCGAGCAGCAGTAACGCCGCGACGAACGGGTAAACCAGCACGCTCATGCATTTGACGATGACGCCCTGGCCGCAGCGGACAATCGCCATCAAACCAAGGATCAGCCCCAGCGACAGCACCGCCCGAGGTGGCGGGGCGATGTGCAACTGGTGCTCCATGAAACTGCTGAGGGTGTTGGTCAGCGCCACGCTGTACACCAGCAGAATCGGGAAGATCGCGAAAAAATACAGCAGCGTGATCAGCTTGCCGGCACCGATGCCGAAGTGTTCTTCCACCACTTCGGTGATGTCCCCGGAGCGTCCCGACAGCACGAAGCGAGTCAGGCCGCGGTGGGCAAAGAAGGTCATCGGAAACGCCAGCACCGCCAGGATCAGCAGTGGCCAGAAGCCGCCCACGCCGGCGTTGATCGGCAGGAACAGCGTGCCGGCGCCAATCGCCGTGCCGTAGAGGCCGAGCATCCAGGTGGTGTCGTGTTTGCTCCAGCCCTTGTGGGCTGTTTCGGTATTGCGTGTCAGGTCTACAGCAGGATTATCGGCAGCAGGTGTACGTACATCGGTCATCGTTATTGGCCTCGTTATTATTCTTGCTCGGGCTCACGTGTTGCGGACGGTCGGGAATGCTCCTCAGCACTCCACCCAGCTGACAGCCAGGCCGCCCCGTGAAGTCTCTTTGTATTTGTCGTGCATGTCGGCGCCGGTATCGCGCATGGTGCGGATCACCCGGTCCAGGGAAATGAAGTGTTTGCCGTCGCCGCGCAGGGCCATTTGCGTGGCGTTGATCGCCTTCACGGCCGCGATGGCGTTGCGCTCGATACACGGCACTTGGACCAGGCCGCCAACCGGGTCGCAGGTCAGGCCCAGGTTGTGTTCCAGGCCGATTTCGGCGGCGTTTTCCAGTTGCTCGGGCGTGGCGCCCAGTACGTCGGCCAGACCGGCGGCGGCCATGGCGCACGCCGACCCGACTTCGCCCTGACAGCCGACTTCGGCGCCGGAGATCGAAGCGTTTTTCTTACAGAGAATGCCTACGGCCGCGGCGCCCAAAAAGAACGCAACGACGTCATCGTCCGACGCGTCCGGGTTGAATTTCATGTAGTAGTGCAGGACGGCGGGAATGATCCCGGCCGCGCCGTTGGTAGGCGCGGTGACCATCCGTCCGCCGGCGGCGTTTTCTTCGTTCACGGCAAGGGCAAACAGGTTCACCCATTCCATCGCCGACAGCGTCGAAGTGATGACGTTCGGCTTGCCGATTTCCAACAGGCTGCGGTGCAATTTCGCTGCGCGGCGCGGAACATTCAGACCGCCGGGCAGGATGCCTTCGTGGCGTAAACCCTGCTCGACGCACTCGCGCATCACCGACCAGATGTGCAGCAAGCCCTGACGGATTTCGGTTTCGCTGCGCCAGGCCCGTTCGTTGGCCATCATCAACTCGGAAACCCGCAGGCCATGCTGATTGCAGAGCTTGAGCAATTCGGCGGCGCTGGAAAAATCATACGGCAGCACCACGTCGCTGGTCGGTGCGATGCCTGACTCGGCTTCGGCGGCTTCGATGATGAAACCGCCGCCGATCGAGTAGTACGTTTGCTCTGCCAATTCGCCGGTGTCGCCGAAAGCTGTCAGCGACATGGCGTTGGGGTGGTAGGGCAGGCTCTCGTCGAGCAGCAGGAGATCGCTTTGCCAGTTGAAGGCGATGGTGGTTTTACCGGCCAGACTCAGTTCGCCGGTCTCGAGCAGGGTTTTGATGCGGCTGTCGATGCAGGTCGGGTCGATGCTGTCCGGCCATTCGCCCATCAGGCCCATGACGCAGGCGCGGTCGGTGGCGTGGCCGACGCCGGTGGCGGAAAGGGAGCCATACAGGCGGATTTCCACTCGGCGTACGGCGTCCAGCAAATGCTGGTCAATCAGTGCCTGGGCAAAGGTCGCGGCGGCGCGCATCGGGCCGACGGTGTGAGAACTGGACGGACCGATGCCGACTTTGAAAAGATCAAAAACACTGATAGCCATGCTAAAGCCTATACAAGCAATGGAAGAGAAATCGCTGCCATTTTTGTAGGACAAGCGCAATGTCGGCGATACTGCCTACCTCGGTCCTACGTGACCAACGAAACTTCCTAAGACAGCCTTTAGCAGGACTAAACAATGAGTCGCCAATTGCACGCCCAGACTTACGTCTGGCTGCACGTGTTTTCCTGTGCCGCACGGCACTTGTCATTCACCCGCTGCGCCGAAGAACTGCACATCACGCCGGGGGCGGTCAGTCAGCAGATCCGACAATTGGAAGAACGGCTGGGGTTTCGACTGTTCCACCGGCGTGCCCGGGGCGTGGAGTTGAGCGCACAAGGCCAGCGACTGGCCATTACGGTCAACGAGGCTTACGGCAGCATCGACGCGGAATTGCGACGACTGGACGCGGGAATGATCAGCGGAATTCTGCGGGTACGGTCGATTCCATCGTTCCTGAGCAAATGGCTGACCCCGCGCCTGCCGCGCTTGCAGCAGCGTTTTCCGGACATTCAGTTGCGCCTGGTGGCCGAGGACAGCAGCGTGCCGTTGCACGAGGGCGACTTTGACCTGGCCATCGACCTGAACGACGGCAGCTATCCTGGCTTGTTATCCACAACCTTGCTCGACGAGCAGATCTTCCCGGTGTGCGCGCCGAGCCTGTTGCGCGGGCGGCCGCCGTTGCATGGCCCGGCAGACCTGTCGCACTTTCCGCTGTTGCACGACATTACGGCCTGGCGCGGCAGTTACGAGTACGCGGAGTGGGAGTTCTATCTCAACGCCATCGGCTTCGAAGGTGCGGACGTGCGGCGCGGGCACACGTTCAATCGCAATCACCTGACCATCGAAGCGGCGATTGCCGGCATGGGCGTGGCGATTGCGCGGCGAACGCTGTTGAACGATGAGCTGGAGCGCGGGACGTTGATTGTGCCGTTCGGGCTGGCGGTACCCAATCACAAACGTTATGTGCTGCTTTACGCGCCGGGGGCGCTGAGCCATCCGGGCGTGCGCGCGGTACATGACTGGCTGGTAGAGGAGGCGGGAGTTTTTCGCAGCCTGCACCCGCTGGCGGAGCGGCAGATGTGAGTAATTATGACAAAGAAGTGAAGCGACCCAACTCCCGACCTTAACAGTGCTTTTGCTCCTTGTCCGGCTTTTTTTGCGTATGAAAATTTATCTTTTTTCAGGGGTTGAATTGTTCGGCGTACAGACCGATTGTGTAACCAAGAGGTCACGGTGATGACGCCCAAGGGCCAGCCGAGGGGCCTCTCGCGAGCTAGCTGAAATAAGGGATGAACTATGCAAATCCAAGTCAACAGCGATAACCATATTCAAAGCAGCATCCGACTGGAGGAGTGGGTACGTACTACCATTGAGAGCACGCTCGAACGTTATGAAGAGGACCTGACACGCGTCGAGGTCCATCTGCGGGACGAGAACGGCGACAAGCCCGGTCCCCATGATTTGCGCTGCCAGCTGGAAGCGCGGCCAAAAGGCCACCAACCGATTTCTGTCACCCATAAAGCCGAAAACCTGGAACTGGCGATCGACGGTGCGGCTGAAAAACTCGAACATGCACTGGAACATCTGTTCGGCAAACTGCGGGGCAAACCACGTGCCGCTGTGGTGCCGTTCGAGAGGCGTGCAGCCGATGCGCTGCTGGAAGACGAGTTTCTCGAGAACGAACAGGCTGCACAAAACGGCTGACGCCTGATTTACATTTTTATCTTTCCACCACTGAAAACGGGCCTGCTTATGCAGGCCCGTTGTTGTTTGTGCCGATCGCTGGCCCCTGTGGGAGCGAGCCTGCTCGCGATGGTCGTAAACGATAACGCTGGCTGTCTGGATAAACGCGTAGTTCTGTAGCCCATCGCGAGCAGGCTCGCTCCCACAGTGGAGAGCGGCTTCAGATCAGAACGCTACCGACGTCTGCACATACACCGTCCGCGGTTCCCCGACGTACTTGCCCTTGTTGTTGTCATCGAACGAGCGTGTGAAGTACTGGTGGTTGAAGATGTTTTTCAC